>QAKL01000066.1 GCA_003343815.1 Clostridiales bacterium | reverse complement strand
AAAAGCTTTTTCATCTTAACCGCCCCTATTGCACCAGGCTCAAAATATTTTGCAAAATCGCGCTTAAAATCGGCAGCATCAACGATAAAATAATGATTTTCGCCGCCAGCTCTATTTTCGCAGCGATAGCCGTACTGCCACTGTCACGACAGATTTGCGCGGCAAATTCACCGACGTAGGCGATACCGATAACCTTAAAAACCGTTTCGAGATATAGATTATTCACTCCTGCTTTGGCGCTCATCTGGCGAAAAGTGTCTAAAATCACTCCTAATTGGTCACATACCGACATGAAAATGATGACGCCAAAGGCTATCGGCAGCATTACCGCTATCGGAGCCTGATATTCCTTTAAAAGTACGCCGAAAACCACCGTAACCAATCCCAAAGCCGCAATCTGCAAAATATTCATCTTTTGCCTCCGCTAATAAAGCGCAAACACACTGCGCACATAGTCAAACAACTGTCCGATCATCTCCACCACCATAAAAAGCACCACCGTAAGCCCTGCTAACGCAGCCAACGCCGCTAAATCCTCCTTGCCCAGCGATTTTAAAACGCTGTTTAAAACCGCCGTCAAAATACCGATCCCGGCTATCTTAAAAATAATCCCGATTTCCACGCCCTTTCCTCCTTAAAACAAAATCAAAACGAGCGCTATCCCGCTTGAAAATCCTAAATAGCGGTAAATTTTCGCTTTGGCGGCTCTTTCGCGCTCTGCCTCAGCTAAAGCTTTCGCTAAATTTTCCGCTAGAAAAGCAAAATTTTTATTTTGCTGCGCCAAATCGCTTTTACCCAGCACCGCTCCGAAGCGCAGCAAAAATTCACCGTCTGCCGCAGTTAGAGCGCTCGCGTGCAAATATTGTTCTATCGCGCCCTGCCAAGCTGCCTGCGCCGATTGATGTTTTTCTATTTTTGCCGCGCAGGTTAAGAAAACCGCGCCGACCGCATTATCCAGCCTTTTCCCGACTAATTCCAACACCTCGGGCAAGGGCAACAGACGGTAATTAATCTCGATCTCGCACCATTTGAGCGCCTGCTGCCAGTCCTCCAATTCACGGATGCGGCGCGTGTATCCCGCAGCATACGCCCAGCCCGCGCCGCCTAAAGCCAAAATTATCAAAAAAGCGCCTGCCAGATGCATCATTTCACCCTCTCGTATGTCCCGTTTTGCCACCGATAAATTTGCTCTGCTCTGCCCTTGCAGCGATTATCGCTTAAAATAATGATTGTCCGAAACAAATGCTTCGCCATAATATTTTCCAATCCCGGACGGTTATACAGATCCTCCATGCTTTTGCCGTGCATCGTCGCGATGACCGCAATTCCTGCCGTCAGCGCCTCCTCCACCGCGCGAATATCCTCGCGCGTGCCTAATTCATCTGCCGCCAAAACCTCCGGCGCCATCGAGCGGATCAGCATTCGCATCGCCTGCGCTTTTGGACAGGAGTCCATGATGTCCGTCCGCGCGCCCACGTCTAAACTGCTTTTTCCCTCGTACATTCCCGCCAGCTCACTGCGCTCGTCTGCCAGTGCCACTTGATAAGCGCGAAAAAGCCCCTCGCCGTTACTCAACGTGCGGATAATCTCGCGCAATACCGTCGTTTTACCTGCTCCGGGCGCGCCCAAAAGCAAGGTACTCTGCACCTCACTATCCACGCAAATATAGCGCAAAAGCTCATCCGCCGCGCCGTAAATATTGCGCGCCAAACGGATATTTAAAGCATTGATGTCTTTTAGTGCGCGTATTTCCCCACGCTGTAGCAGCGCCTTGCCGCTTAGACCTACACGGTGGCCGCCCTCAAGCGTGATAAATCCTTGGCGATACTCTTCCTCAAGCGCATAAAGCGATGATTTATTGAGCCGCTCTAAAATATCCTCCATTTCCGCTTTGCTCACCTTGGGCAGGCTCATGTATTCCCTTTGCTGCTTACGCACGAGAACGGCTTGTCCCAAACGGACGCGGATTTCCTGCGCGTCGTTTAAACCGTCTGCCATTCTGATAATATCAGCACTGCGCTCCGGAGAAAACAAATCCAGCACCTCCTGAAAATTATCTTCTTTTTTTATCGCTACCGCAGGTTTAAAATCCGGCGTCCTTTGAAATGTGATCTTAGTCATCGTCATTCCTCCTTGTCCACATATCCATATTTATGCCATGCAAAATTTTTTAGAACCATGAGAAACAGCTTGGCTTATTTTTTACACAAAAAAAGACCTCTGAAATATCAGAGGTCAAATCAACAAATATTTAATTTACGATTGTAATGCTTTTATCCTGCGCTTCATAATTGACCGCTAGTCCGAAAGCCTCGCTCACCGCGCGTAAAGGAATCATGGTGCGATTATTTTTGATTTCTGCCGGAGCATCCAATGATTTGCTTACACCGTTTACTTCCATGGTGCTTTCGCCGATGTGCATCTGGATCAAGCTATCCTCCAAAATCAAGCTCACGCGCTGCTCCTCGCCGTCCCAGACGACCTCGCCGCCCAAAGCCTCGGTAATAAAGCGAATCGGCACCATCGTGCGCCCTGCCGCAGTGACATAGGGCGCAGTATCCATAGTCTGTGTCGTGCCGTTAGTCACAATTTCACTGCTGTTAATGTGCAGTAAAACATTAACCAAAGCGCTGCTTGAGCCGCTTAAGCGCAGATTGCGGAAATACAAACTGCGATCCTCCGTCGCAGCGCGATTTTCATCGGCGCTTGCCACGGTATAAATGCGCCAAAGCGACATTTCGCCGCTTATTTCCTCGCTATTTAAATCAAACTCCACAGTTTTCCAACCGTTCCAATCCACATTTTGAGCTAATGTATAGCGGTGTACCTCGCCTGCGGCATCTCTTAACTCCACACGAACCCACTCTCCGTGACCTGAGCCGTAGATATCTAACGCCAATTTTTTCGTATTAGCCGCGACAGTCATTGTTTTATCGGCAAATACCGCATAGGAGGCCGCCGTTTCTTTCGTCGCGCTGAAATTGTAGTTTAGTTTCAGTACTTTACTGCCGCTACCTGCCGGATCATCAGCCAGCTCGACGCTGCCGGTAACATTGCTCGGCGACACATGTCCCGAAACACCGTCAAGCGTATTTAAAGCATACTGTTTCGTCGCTGAATCAATTTTGATCGTTTTCGTTGCCGTTACACTGCCGAAGGCAGCCGTTACTTTGACCGTGCCCGAGGGGATCGTAGCCGTAAGCACGCCATCTGTGCTGATACTGCCGCCCTCCGCCGTCAAAGTAAGCATCGACGGCGAAACTGTTTTCGTCGTACCGTCAGTCAAGGTGGCTTTAGCCGTCAGCTTAGCCGTGCCGCCGCTAACAACGCTTGTTTTATCAAAGCTTAACTCCAAATTTTTCACTGATTCCGCGCCTAAAACCTGCACGCTTAATGTCCCGCGCGCAACTCCGCTTGCAGCTGCGACCTCAGTCGTACCTGCTTTTTGCGCAGTGAAAGTATTACCCTGCCAAGCACCCAATCCTGCCGTATCACTATACTCCAAGGTTACGGTGTTTAAATTAGCGGGATTGTAATACTCATCCCAGCCGCTCGCCGTATATTGGACGCTCTCGCCTACGAATACTTTCTGCGTACCTCTTAATTTTAAGCCGGTCAATATCCCCTGCGGCGCTGTCGAATAAAGCGCCAATCCCTCGACTACCTTGCGCTCGCTGCCGTTATTTTCAGGATTAATCACTCTGGTAGCACTTGATGCGCCCAAATTGCGCACCGTCATCGCCGTCGAGCCGCCGCCGTCTAAATTGACCGCCTTATAGCATCCGATATACTGCATGAAACTTGCTAAATTAGTTAAAGATAAGCCTGCACTTTCATTGGTACGTCCCTCAACCGCGGCGATATAAACCTTGGTACCGTCGGCAGAAATACCTGCCGCCGTGCGCGCTCTGACGCCGCCTAAAGCTGACAAATCCTTAGTATAGGCCACGGTTTGTCCGTTATTTACCAATAAAGCATGACCACCGATAACCATTTGCCAGTTCATATCCGGCGTCATCGCATAGTCGACATTTACTTCATCACCGACTTTTAAGGTTTTTAAAAACTCTGCCGCTTTGCCGTCGCCGTGCAAAATCTGCAAACCCTCCGGCACCGCCATCTCATAAGCGCCGTCGGTTTTCACGCCGACAACTTTATTGTCCTGCAGCATTACCTCCACCGGCGTGCCGACATAACTGTCAGAGCCGCGTTTCGTGCTGCCCCACAAATCATTATACAAATGCAGCTTGTTGATATGGCTGTGCGAGTTATTATCCTCCTGCCAGTAAAACGTCTTATTTAAGCCTGATAATGGAAACGAAGTGCCGTCTGCTTTGGTTACCTTTCCTGTAAAGTTGAACTGCTCAATATATGCCTTGCGGTCATTAGTAATGCCCAACGCATACACACCCGTTAAATACGACGGTGAGCTGGCGAGCTCGCCCCCGATAACCGTCGCCCCGATCGGCGCGCCCTCGGCTTTCATATTAAAAAAATCGCCGTTGGTCAGAGCTATAGGATTAGTGCGCTTGGTCATATTGCTTACCGTACTGCGCTCGCCCCAGCGTCCCGCACCCGGAATAATCGTCAAATAGGTATAGGGATTGGTCAGATCCACCGTCACGACAGAGATTTTGACATTACCCTTTTCTGTTGACCAATTATAAATAGCCTGCGTCGCTCCGCTGGTAATCGTCTGATTACTGATGCTTTTCGGCGTGGAAGCCCACGCGATTGTATTCATTTGCAGCAAAAAGCACACCAAAACCATGATTGCACTGATTTTTTTCTTCATTGTTACCGCCCTTCTTCAAAAATAAACTACATCATTTTTAACCATGTTTTTTAGTTTCCCTCTAAAAATAAAAATATCCTGCCTCATACAGACATTTTTCCCTGCCAATATTTTCTTGCACCAACCAAGCTTAATCCTCATATTTAATATCAAGGCCATTTTGAATATCGAAAGAGGTGTGTATGCATGAAATTAACCAATTTTCAGCAAGAATACCTGTTGGAATTACTAAGCGGCGAATATTTCCCCCAAAACGAGCAATGCTCTGCTGTCCGCGAAGCTATCAAACACTTTCAATCCACCGAGTACAGCCCGGAGGAGTTGGAGATCCTCGCTTCCCTACCGCAAAGCCTGACTGCTGATTTATATTTGAGCCGCAGGAAATCTTTGCAGCATTTCGCCGCCCGCTTTGCCGTCTGGCTCAATACTTTAGAGTATAATATTTTTGACGATGATCCCGCGTTAGTCGCTTATTTGGTGAATCCCGACTCTTCTTCCATAGCTAAAATCCTCCGCCTAAGCCAAACGGAAGACGGCTATCTGTGCACCGATGCCAAACCTATCTATTTTACATCTGCTGCGCGCTCATGCGCCGAGATCACCGCAGCAATGCGAGAAAGCCCCTTTACCTCCGTCTGGGAATACGCCGAAGTCGAATACTTATTCCGCGAATTTTTGCATTTCGCCAATCAAAATCCGGCGAAAATCCCCGAGGCGCACCATGATTATCTGCTCTCCTTGGAAGATAATTTAAACCGTACCAAAGAGCACCGCCTGTCATGGAGCGAATTGCGCGAAAAAGCACGCGAGTTTCCCTCCATCGGCAGTGATTACGCCTTTATCGACCGCTCCCGCGGACTGATCACGCCAAGCACTTTGCAGATTTTGAGCCTGTTAAACTCTAAACCCGTGAAAAACGTCGTCAAACGCATCACGCGCCCGCAAGCGCCGCTTGCTCCTCTATCTGCCGAAAACGGACTTTTTGGCAAGTTAAAAAACACGCTGAAAAACTCCCTGCCGCACCCGACACCTCATTATAATGCTCCGCAGCTGCGGCCGCAATTTTCGGCACCGCCCAGACCGCATTTGACGAAAAAACCTCCGTTTTTCGCCACGCCCTCCCGCAAGCATTGTCCCGCGCCGCCAAATCGGAAACATTATCGTCAAAATGAGCCTACGACAGCAAATGCAACTTCAAGTACACCTACAGATGAAATCACTGCGCCGGAAGTCGCTTCTGAGCCTCTAATCATCACCGATCCTGCTCCCGCATTAGCCGTCATTGCGCCTGCCGCAGAGGAGTCTGATAATAATATTTATTATACCCCACTAAATTATTGACGATAATATACGGCGAAAGTTCCCGCCCATAATTAAAGAAATATCATTTTCGTTAAATCCTAACGCCCGCAAATACGAGCTTAGACGCAAAAGCTGGATCGCTTTTTCAAGTCCTTCCACCGGTGCGTCCACCCCGTCGAAATCCGAGCCAATCCCCACATGCTCAATCCCCATAACATCGACCATGTGATAAATATGCTCCGCTATCGAGACGATATTGGCTTTGACAGGCTCCTCGCACAAAAACTCGCGCACAAAGGTCACGCCGACTGCGCCGCCGATCTCGGCTATTTCGCGCAAATAATCATCGCTTAAATTGCGCGGGTGATTACACAATCGTCGGCTGTCGGCATGAGAAACGATCAACGGCTTTTCGCTTAAATTAAGCACATCTGCCAGTGATTTTTCGGATAAATGCGCGCCGTCCAAAGCAAGCGGCATTTTATTGATTATCCGCACCGCTTCTTTGCCAAGCTCACTTAATCCTCGATCAGCGCCAAGGGATCCTCCGGCAAAAAGATTGTCATTATTCCAAGAAAGACCTAAAATACGCACGTCCTGCTCATATATTTTATAAATATTATCGGGATCACCCTCTAAAGCTTCAGCGCCCTCCAAAGAAAAAATCACGCCCTGCTGCCCCTCGCCTATTGCCGCTAAATCAGCGGCATTTTTAATTAATTTAATTTGCACATTTTGCGTTAGTTCGTGGTGCAGCCGCGCGGAAAGATGCAAAAAATCATTAAATTTTATCTCGTCGCGATTTTCTTTGTCGATAAACGCCGCCATCACTTGTACCCAGTTTAAGCCCTCGATTGCAGCAAAATCCCACTGCCTGCCATCTGCACTTTTCCCAAGCGGGATATTTTCGGCAAATTTCCACGACAGGCTGTCGCAGTGCGCATCTAAAATAAACATTTTTATCACTCCCACAAAAAAACCATGGTCCGAAGACCATGGTCGAAATTATCTTGGTTCCACTATCAATTTTATCGCAGTGCGTTCCTCGCTCTCGATAGTAATATCGGTAAATGCCGGTATACAGATGAGATCAATCCCACTGGGCGCTACGAAACCTCGGGCAATAGCTACCGCTTTTACTGCCTGATTCAAAGCCCCGGCGCCGATGGCCTGCATCTCCGCACAGCCACGCTCTCGGATGACTCCCGCCAAAGCTCCTGCCACCGAATTTGGGTTGGATTTTGCTGAAACCTTTAACACTTCCATAATATTTTGTCCTCCTTAAAAAGTGATTAAGTAATACTGACAATTATATATTTCTACCACTTTTAGGAAATTCCTGCTATATTATGGAATATTTATCCGATTTTTTTCGACTTTTTCTTCTATTTTTACACATTAAAACGGAAAACGACAATATCTCCATCCTGCATGACGTAGTCTTTGCCCTCTAAGCGCACCAAGCCTTTTTCTTTCGCCGCAGTATAGGTACCGCAAGCCATCAAATCATCGTAGGAAACGATTTCCGCACGAATAAAGCCGCGCTCGAAATCCGAGTGAATTTTACCTGCCGCCTGCGGAGCCTTGGTGCCTTTGGTAATCGTCCATGCCTTAGTTTCTTTTTCCCCGGCGGTAAGATAGCTGATTAAGCCCAAAAGTTTATAGCTCGCGGCAATTAGTTTATCCAGACCGCTCTCGCCAATACCTAATTCCTCCAAAAACATCTGCTTTTCATCGTCATCTAACTCGGCGATTTCCTGCTCGATCTGCGCGCAGACAGTAAAGACCTCTGAGCCTTCTTTCGCCGCAAATTCTTTCACCTGCTCGACAAAAGCATTACCCGTCGCCGCGTCGTCCTCGCTGACATTTGCCGCGTAAAGCACGGGCTTTGCGGTCAAAAGATTAATCGAATCGAATATTTCTTTTTCGTCCTCGCGCTCGATTTCAAAGCTACGCGCACACTCTCCGCTTTCTAAATGCTCCATCAATCTTTCCAAAAACGCTGCCTCGGCAATTAAGGCTTTATCGCCGCTTTTACCGGATTTTTTCGTCTTTTGCAAACGGCGATCCAGTACGTCCATATCTGCCAAAATTAACTCTAAATTAATCGTCTCGATGTCGCGCAAAGGATCGACCGAGCCCTCGACATGGACGACATTTTCGTCCTCAAAGCAGCGCACGACATGCACTATCGCGTCCACCTCGCGGATATGTGATAAAAATTGGTTACCCAAGCCCTCGCCTTTGGACGCGCCGCGCACCAAGCCCGCAATATCGACAAACTCAATCACTGCCGGGACTACCTTTTGCGAATTATACATTTTGCCCAAAACGTCCAAGCGCTTGTCCGGCACAGCTACCACGCCGACATTGGGATCAATCGTGCAAAACGGATAGTTAGCCGACTCAGCACCGGCTTTGGTTAAAGAGTTAAAAAGGGTACTTTTGCCGACATTCGGCAAACCCACGATACCTAATTTCATTTTACTATTTACCCATCCAAAAATCCTTTATTTATCGAATTTTTGCCTTTCTCTGTATTTTTACTACACCCATTTTACACCTTTTTAGCTGGTCGGTGCTGCCTGTTCAAATTGGTGTACGGCATTAACCAGTGATTCGTCCGTTACATGGACATATCTGTCCATTGTTGTTTTAATACTTGCGTGTCCTAAAAGCTGCTGCAACACTTTAGGTTGTACACCGCGTTCAATAGCACGTGTAGCATAAGTATGTCGTAAAGCGTGCATACAAAAGCGTTTAATCCCAGCTTCATCACACAATTTATATAAATGTGTATCATAGGAGCTGTTTTTAGCAGGTTCGCCTGTTCTCCAGTTAATAAACACTAAATCACGCATCACGAGGCATTTATTTTCTCCTGTTCTGCTGTCAGTATACTCTAATACCTGCGACAAGATTTCAGATTCTTTTCTGTTGTCTTTCTCATCATAACAACTTTTGAGAATTGAATATGCTCGTTCTGTTAGTGGAATAGTGCGGTAACTTTTCTTTGTTTTAGGAGGTCCTGCACGCCAATATCCTCTGCCATGACGATACTCCAAGGTTTTATTCACCGTTAATGTACGGCTTTCCCAGTCGATACAATCCCAAGTTAAGCCAATCATTTCAGCTGTTCTCAGCCCAGTTTCTAAGAGCAATACATATTGTCTGTAATTATGAGAACGCTCCGCTACCTTAAGAAATTTTTCTTGCTCATCAACAGTCAGGTACTTAATATCATCTGCCGCCCGCACAGGTTTGGTGTATCTAACGCCATTCATAGGATGTTTGGCAATAATATCATTCATAACTGCTGATTTAAACATAGTCCCCATGGTGATATAAGCCTGCCGAATAGTTGATCCTGCATAAATGTTTTCCATGCGATTTAAAACAGCTTTGCAGTGCATTGGCTTCACATTAATAATGCTCATTCCCCCAATTACAGGTTGAATGTTTTGTTTATACCGCTCCATATAATTTCTTTTTGTATTAGGTGCAAGGTCACAAATTATATTTTCAAGCCAATAAGCAAACCAATCGTCCACTGTCATATCGGGAGAAGTTACGACTAAATTATGTTCTTCTTCATATTTTGCATCAGCAAGCCATCTCCTTGCTTCCGGCAATGTTTTAAAATATCTATTTTTACGCATTCCATTTTTTGCGTAAAATCTTGCAAAGTATAAACCGTCCTTTCTTTGACAAATACCTTTACCACATTCTTTACCTTTTAAATTTTTTCCCATTCAGGACTCCTTTCCCTAAAAAGAGTCCAACGCAATTATGAATTATAGCACATAGACTCTTATTTTTCAATGCAATCCTACAAAATTTGCAAGCTATATAAAAATTTTTTTACTTATATAATCTTCAAATTCTTTACGTTTTACTAATTTCTTTGTCCCGACATATAGCACAAAAGGGCATTTTGGTTCTTTTAGCAAAGCGTCAATTTTATTTATTCCAATATTGCTGTATTCAGCAGCTTCTTTTATTGTTAAAGTCATTTTAAGATGAATCGGGACTTTCACCTCATTTTTCATAAACGGCAGATCTATTGCTTCGTTATTCATAATCGTTTCTTTACATTGCAAATTACAATTAATATTTCTTTCTCTATCATTCATAAAAATTTACTCCTTTCAAATTATTATAAAATCGACATACCGGCGGTCACTCAGCGACCCACGGGAATTTCACCCCGTCCCATACCTATGGGTGCGCCGCGCAATGCTTTGAGGGCGTTCAACGCGGGAGTATCATTATC
>QAKL01000003.1 GCA_003343815.1 Clostridiales bacterium | reverse complement strand
TCGCCATTTGCCTGATTATTGAGCGCCTGGCTCATTTCCTCCCAGGTGGCGACGGCAGTACTTTCTACAGCGATGATTTTGTCGCCTGCGGTTAAGCCTGCTTCTGCTGCAGCGCTGTCGGGAGAGACGATAGAAATTTCATTATCTAAAACGGCGTCGGTATCGGCAATGCCCATGGAGCAGATGATCGCCGTAAATAAAACGAGCGCTGTCAAATAATTCATGCCGCTGCCTGCCAAGCAAAAGATGAATCTCTGCCAGATAGGACGGTTGGGGTAGCGGCGAGGATCGTCAGCATCTAAAACTTCGGCGGTGCTTTCCTCTGCTTCATCGGTATAAGCTTCGCCGGTGACGCGGACATAGCCGCCAAAGGGGAAGATACGCAAAGAGTAAAGGGTGTCTCCTTTGGTGACTTCATAAATGTGCGGCCCCATGCCGATACTGAACTCCTCGACTCTCATCCCTGATATTTTCGCGGTGATAAAATGCCCGAATTCATGGACAAATACCATAAAGCCTAAAATCAAGATAGCGATAATTAAGGTGCCCATAGAAACCTCCTTTGGCAATTAATGCTTAGCTTTGACCAAATTTTCGCTGATTATGCGACTTTCGCGGTCGATTGCCAAAAGCTGCTCAAAGGATTCGATAGGTACGGAGGTGTGCTTTTGCATGACTTTTTCGACTAAGGCCGGAATATCCATAAAACCGATTTGTTCGTCGAGGAAAGCTTGGACGGCGATTTCATTGGCGGCATTCATCACGGTAGGCAGTGAGCCGCCTGTTTTGCCGGCGGTGACGGCCAAATCTAAACAGGGAAATTTCTCGCGATCGGGATCGTGAAAAGTTAATCCTGATAATTTGGCCAAATCAATTTTAGGAAAACTGTTAGGCATTCTCTCAGGATAAGTGAGGGCATACTGGATAGGGATACGCATGTCGGCTGCGCCTAAATGCCCGATGATCGCCCCGTCGCCGAATTCAACGAGTGAATGGACGACGCTCTGCGGATGGACTAAGACACGGATGTTGTCGTAGTCTACATTAAATAGCCAGCGGGCTTCAATGATCTCCAGTCCTTTATTCATCAAAGTTGCGGAGTCAATAGTGATTTTGCGTCCCATCGTCCAGTTGGGGTGCTTTAAAGCCTGTGCGGGCTTGACGCGGTAGAGTTCTTCTTTAGTGAATTCGCGGAAAGGTCCGCCGGAAGCAGTCAGCAATATTTTGGAGAAAGCGCCGTGGGCGTGCTCCATGCACTGAAAAATCGCGGAGTGCTCGCTGTCCACGGGGAGAATTTTCGCGCCGCTTTTTTCCTGCGCCAGACGGACTAAATCTCCTCCGGCGACAATGGTTTCTTTATTGGCTAAGGCGACGTCAATGCCTAACTCTAAAGCGCGCAAAGTGGGAGCGATGCCTATCGCGCCGCCCATCGCGCCGACAACCATGTCTAAGGGAGTTTCACCTAAAATTTTAAGTAAATTCTCCATGCCGTATAAAAGTTTTATGTTTTCATCACGCCACTCGCCTGCGAGATGCTCGTAGGCAGATTTATTGTTTAAAACGACAAATTTAGGTTTATATTTGCGTGCTTGCTCACCTACAAGCTGCCAATTATGATTGGCGGCTAAAATTTCAACGCTGAAAAGTTGGGGAAACTCATCGACGACCTGCAATGTCTGAGTACCGATGGAGCCGGTAGAACCCAAAATAGCTAATTTTTTCATTTTACTGCTCCTTAATTAAAATAAAATGTGTAAATAAAGGACGAACGGCGCTGCCATGATGATACTGTCAAAGCGGTCTAAAATACCGCCATGCCCAGGTAGGATATTGCCGGAGTCCTTGACATCGGCGAAGCGCTTGAGCATACTTTCGGCTAAATCGCCGATTTGCCCGATAATGGAGATAAGCACGCCAAAGAGAATGACTTCTACATATTTGAATAACATGTTTTCGCCTAAATAGACATTAAATAAGACGACTAAAAGTACGGCGCAGAGGATACCGCCGATAGAGCCCTCAATAGTTTTTTTGGGGCTTAAATGAGGGGCAAGCTTGTGTCTGCCGAAAGCACGGCCGACAAAGTAAGCTCCCGAGTCGCTGCCCCAGATAGCTAAGAAAAGATAAACTAAAAGATAAACGCTTGTTTGCTCCAGCAAAATTAAATGGCACAGACCCCAGCCGGTGTAAATCAAGGTAAAAAAGCTCATCGCCATTTCTTCCAGACGAAAATTCGGATAGGTAAAAACGCCCTGCCCGATGATGCAGATAAATCCTACAGCGATACCTAAAGCAGTCCAATACGCACTGTTCAAATAAATAGCGATAAGCATTACCGCGTCGGAGAGCCATACAGCCCAAAGAGCAACATTTAGATTCATATGACGGGCGATGCGCGCCATCTCAAAGGCGGCTATAGCCATTAAGGCGGCGATAAATAAAAGCCACGGCAGTCCGCCAAGATATAATAAGCCAAGTAACACGGGAACGCCGATCACGGCGGTTAAAATTCTTTTACCCATTATTTGTCCAATCCTCCATATCTGCGGTCTCTTTTTTGGTAAGCCAAGAGAGCCTCTAAAAAATCGTCTTTAGTGAAATCCGGCCAAAAAATGTCGGTGATATATATTTCGCTGTAGGCTATCTGCCACAAAAGATAGTTGCTGATACGCATTTCGCCGCCGGTGCGGATTAATAAGTCGGGATCGGGCATATCAGCGGTCATTAGGAAATTGTTAATGGTTTCGGGCGTGATTTCGGACGGAGAGATTTCGCCTATCTGCACTTTTTGGGCGATTTTTTGCACCGCCATGGTGATTTCCTGGCGGCTGCCGTAATTAAAAGCCAAATTTAAGATGAGACGGTCATTGTGGGAGGTTCTTTCCTCGGCCAATTTGATTTTTTCGAGGACTTTCGGCGCGACGTGCTCGCGGCTGCCGATATGGCGCATTCTGACACCCTGGCGGTCGAGCTCGGCAATTTTTTTGTCGACGAATTCGATCAAAAGATTCATCAGCATCCCGACTTCTTCAAGCGGACGCTTCCAGTTTTCAGTCGAAAAAGCGTAAAGCGTCAAATATTTAATATTAAAATCCAACGCCGCCTCGACCGTGCGCTCCAAGGCCTCCATGCCTTTACGGTGACCGAAAGTGCGAGGCAAGCCTTTTTTCTGCGCCCAGCGGCCGTTGCCGTCCATGATAATCGCCACATGGGCGGGAATATTTTTATAATCAATATCTGTGCTTAGATTTTCTGTGCGTGTGGGCATTTTTTTCACCTGCTTTGCTCTAATTTCCCATCATAATCCCTACTATTATAATACTTATCGGTAAAATGTACAAGAGAAAAAAGCGATACTGTAATCAATATTTATAGATTTCACTTGAAAAAGGGGCAGAAAAAAATAAATAGTAAATATTGGATAAATATATCGAAAAAATAATATAATTTGTGTGTTTTTTTGTGAAAAAGCTATTTGATAAGACGGGATTTTGTGCTATAATATTTTTCAAAGTATGGTTTTTTCATCAAGAGCTCTATTTTAGGGGGATAATTTTAATGGACGAGCATGCAGTAAAAAAATTAGAGGATATGGCGAAAGCTATTAGGAGAGATATTGTCGAGATGATCGGTGAGGCGAAATCCGGTCATCCGGGCGGGTCCTTATCGGCGGTAGAGATCGTGACGTATTTATACTTTACCGAGATGAATATTGATCCTTTGGAGGCTGACTGGAAAGAAAGAGATCGTTTTGTTTTATCCAAAGGTCATGCGGCGCCACTTTTATATGCGGTATTGGCACATAGAGGGTACTTTCCGAGGGAAAGTTTGTATACTTTGCGTAAATTCGGCTCGAAGCTCCAGGGGCATCCGGATATGAATAAAGTGCCGGGCGTGGATATGTCGACGGGCTCGTTAGGCACGGGTATTTCGGCGGCAGTCGGCATGGCGATAGCCGGAAAATTAGATAAAGCCGAGCATCGCGTGTTTACGCTTTTAGGCGACGGCGAATTAGAAGAAGGTCAAGTTTGGGAGGCTGCGATGGCGGCGGCTCATTATAAATTGGATAATTTGATCGCTTTTGTGGATAATAACGGTTTGCAAATCGACGGCAATATTATCGACGTCATGTCTCCGGCACCGATCGGGGAGAAATTCAAAGCGTTCGGCTGGTTTGTGCAGGAAATCGACGGTCATGATTTCCAAGCTATTGAGGAGGCTTTGAAGCGAGCTAAAGCTAATAAAGGCTGCCCGAGCGTGATTGTCGCGCATACGGTTAAAGGCAAAGGTGTGTCCTTTATGGAAAATCAGGCTTCGTGGCACGGCAGCGCACCGAGTGCCGAGCAGGTAGTCGTCGCATTAAACGAACTGAAGTAAAAGTGAGGGGAAGAATATGAGTAAACAAGCTACCCGTGACGCTTATGGTTTGGCCTTGGTGGAGCTGGGCAAAGAAAATGAAAATATTGTGGTTTTGGACGCCGATTTATCGAAATCGACCAAGACTTGTAATTTTAAAGACGCATATCCGGAGAGATTTTTTAACATGGGTATCGCCGAGCAAAATCTGATGGGCGTGGCAGCCGGACTGGCTGCGGCGGGCAAGGTTCCGTTTGCTTCGAGCTTTGCGGTATTTGCGACCGGCAGAGCCTATGATCAGATTCGTAATTCGATCGCTTATCCGAAATTAAATGTGAAAATCGCGGCAACTCATGCCGGACTCACTGTAGGCGAAGACGGCGGTTCGCACCAGATGCTGGAGGATATTGCTCTTATGCGTGCGCTTCCCAATATGACGGTTATCGTCCCGGCAGACGGCGTCGAGGCTGCGGCAGCGGTAAAAGCGGCGGCAGAATATAAAGGTCCGGTGTATATCCGTTTGGGACGCTCCAAAGTAGAGACTATTTTTGATGAAAATTATAAATTCCGCATCGGCAAAGGTACTGTTGTCAAAGAAGGTACCGATGTTACCTTGTTCGCCTGCGGGATCATGGTGGAAACGGCGTTAAAGGCGGCAGAAATTTTAGCGAGTGACGGTATTAACGCGGCGGTGGTTAATTTAAGCACGATTAAACCGTTAGATACCGCATTAATTGTGAAAATGGCAGAGGAAACCAAAGCGGCGGTTACTTGCGAAGAGCACACCATTTTGGGCGGCTTAGGCTCGGCTGTGGCAGAAGTATTGGTCGAAAATTGCCCGATCCCGATGGAGAGAGTTGGGGTTGAGGATAAATTCGGGCAGTCGGGACTGCCGGATGAGTTATTAAAAGCCTATGGCTTAACGGCAGAAAAAATCGCGGAAAAAGCTAAAGCGGCAATTGACCGCAAGGCGTAAATAAATGATGAGCAAAATCCCTACTTTTCAGTAGGGATTTTGTCGGATTACATAGAAAATGCGTTAGAAATGTTAGGAAAGAGTAAAAAATATTAAGATATGCTTATTTTTGAAAATTTCCTTTGCAAAATAGCGCTGAACGTGGCAAAATAAAAGAGTGCGCCTATAGGCGGACAAACATAAAACGTAAGAAGAATTTGATAGCGGGATCAAGCGAATAAAGCGGGGTAGAGTAATGATTCAATTTATCAATGTAACTAAAGAATACCGTAACGGTACGGTGGGCTTAAAAGATATTAACGTCAAAATCGAGGACGGAGAGTTTGCTTTTTTGATCGGAGCTTCCGGCGCCGGGAAGTCGACATTTACCAAATTAATGATTAGAGAAATTGCGCCGACAAGCGGCAGTATCTTGATTGACGGCAAGGGGATTCATCGCTTGAAAAAGCGCGAGATTCCTATTTTTCGCCGCAATATGGGCTTTGTCTTTCAAAATTATCGCTTGTTGAGCGACCGCACGGCCTTTGAAAATGTGGCTTTCGCCATGGAGGCGCTGGGATATGGGCGCGATGAAGTAAAAAAACGCGCGATGTATACTTTGGGGCAGATGGGACTGGCTAACAGAGCACAGCATTTCCCAGCAGAATTATCAGGCGGTGAGCAGCAGAGGGTGGCGATTGCCCGCGCGATAGTGAACAATCCGAAAATTTTGGTAGCCGATGAGCCGACCGGCAATTTGGACTTTGAAACATCCAGGGAAATCATGGATATTTTGTATGAGATCAATGAAAGCGGGACGACTGTTTTGATGGCGACGCATGACCGCGGTATCGTGGAAAAAAGCCATCATCGTATCTTGACTTTGGCGAACGGCAGATTGGTCGGCGACGATAATTTGCTTGCGGGCTACGCGATCGGGCACAGTAATGTCCAAAGAAGCACAAGCGTGCTTTTGGACGCAGCGGAGCAGGAGAAAAACGACCGCGGTTTTCATGCGGCGACAGACGAGATCGGGCGGGTGAAAAGTCGCTTGAGTATGGCAGATGCAGTACAGACAGAAAAGAAAAATTACGAAAGAAATGTGGCCGCGGACGCCAAAACTATGTCGGCTGACCGACGCGAGATGGATAAAAAAATACTGCTCCATGAGACGAAAACACTGGGTGCGGAAGCAGGAAAAACTGCCGAGCCGATGCTTGCTCAAGCTAAAGCGTCACAGCCTGCAAAAACTATCGAGGAGACGCAAAACCTGCGCTCTGAGCAAATCAAGGCGGTGCTGGAAAAAAGCAATAATTTAAAAAGAGAAGAAAAGTCTCTTTTGGAAAAAAAGGAAGAAACGGTCGAGCATACTGCGCTTTTGGAGAAAAATTATAAGCAGGAGCAGCAAATGAAAGACGCGGCAAACATAGCATCTGAAGCGAAAAGCCAAAATGATGATTGGGAAAAATTGATTTTAGAGGCCTTTAAGTAGGAGATAGGAGGGAATGATGAAAATTACAAATTATCTGCGCTACGGCCTCCGAGATACTTTCAGAGCTTTGTGGCGGCACAAAGCGATGGTCGCCGTGACGGTGCTTACGGTGGCGATTACCTTTATGGTGCTGGGGGCGGCGGTGCTGATTTCCGCTAACGGGCAATATATCGAGCAAAATTTAGAAAATGATATGGAAATAGTGGTATTTTTGGATACTGATGTTACGGTGGATGAGCGTGGAGCGATCGAGCAGGCGATCCAGTCGCTGGACGGTTTCGACAGTATGCGCTATGTCACTAAAGATGAGGCGCTTACGATTATGGGTGAGCGTTTCGGCGGAGAAACGGGATTAACCAATGCTTTAGGCGGGACGAATCCTCTTCCTGATGCTTACTATGTAAAAATGCAGGAAATCGAAAAAATGCCGGCCGCGGCTGCGGTAATTGAAAATTTAGCTGGAGTGGAGCTGGTGCGCTACGGGCAGGATACGGTGCAGAATATGTCGGCATTTTCGAAAGCACTGTGGGGAGGTTGTATCGCCATCATTGCGGCAATGGTTGTGGCGGCGCTGGTTTTGGTGAATAGCACGATCAGACTCACAGTTTCGGCGCGCAGCGAGGAAATTGCGATCATGAAATATATCGGCGCAACGGATTTTTATGTTAAAATCCCGTTTTTCTTAGAGGGTGTGATTTTAGGCATCATCGGCGGCGCGGTGGCGTTTTTGCTTTTGTATTTCGGCTACGGTGCGGCGATAGACTACGCCGGAGAGCATATCGCGTTTTTGAGCTTAATCACCGACCGGACGTTAGTAGTCAAAGTGGGATTGTACCTGCTTTTGGGCGGCGCGGTGTTAGGCGGTATCGGCAGCAATATTGCCGTGCGCAAATATTTGCGGGTGTAGCATGAATTGCGAAAACGAAGCATAAAATAGCAGAAAAAGGAGAGGACGCAGTTTGAAAAAGGTATTAAAAACACTTTTGTGCCTGATTTTATGCTTTTGTGTGACATTTACCGGCGTAGTAGGTACATGGGGACTTTTGCATAAAGACGAAGTTTTTAAGTTTGCCTATATTGCTAATTTGATTAAGAGTAATTTTTTGTTTGAATATCAGACGGATGATTTGATCGAGGGCGCGATCACGGGGATGGTCGAGGCTTTAGACGATCCGTACTCGGTTTATATGGATAAGGATACTACCGAGCAGATGTATGAATCAAATGCCGGAGTATTCGGCGGGATCGGCATTTACGCGACCTTAAACGACGACGGACGAGTGATCGTATCATCGCCGATCAAAGACGGTCCGAGCGAAAAGGCGGGGATCGAGGCAGAGGATATTATTTACGCGGTGGACGATCAAAGTACCGAGGGGATGGATCTGGATACGGTCGTAGCGATGATGCGCGGCGAGGTCGGCACCGAGGTCAAAATTACCGTTAAACGCGGCGATGAATTGCAAGATTTCACTATTACACGTGCGTATGTCGACGAGCAGACGGTATCCTCGCAGGTATTGGCGGCAGATAAAAGGATCGGGTATATCGCGATCAGTAAATTTTCGGAGAATACCGACGAGGCGTTTACCGATCAGCTAAACGAGCTGATCGACCAAGGGATCCAAAGCTTGATTATCGATTTGCGCTATAACGGCGGCGGCAGTGTAGACGCGGCGTGCAATATCGCGGCGCTGATGGTGCCGGAGGGGCCGATTGTGCAGATAGTGGATAATAAGGGCAGCAGCGATATTATTAAATCACCGGGAGCGCAGTTTAAAGCACCGATTGCAGTTTTGGTAAACGAATATTCGGCCAGTGCCTCGGAAATTTTAGCCGGAGCTTTGCAGGATACGAAAGCGGCTAATCTGATCGGGACGACGACTTATGGCAAAGGTATCGTGCAGACGGTGTATTTTTTGAACGACGGCACGGGTGTGAAATTGACTGAGAAAAAATATCTGACGCCTAACGGCAACGATATTAACAAAAAGGGTATTGAGCCCAATGTCTATGTCGAGATCAAAGGCGATAAAGATACGCAGCTGGATTTTGCGGTTGAATATTTAAAGTCGCAAATGCATAACTAACCTGATACGAATTTTTTATGATAAAGCAAAAAAGTTATTGTTAAAAATTAAATTAACATGAAAGAAAAAGCTTGCCACACTATATATAGTGTGGTATACTTTTTTATGTTGAAAACATGCAACTAAATGTGGGGTGATAAATGTGCTTTGCCCGGTATGCCATCATGACAGCAAAGTGGTCGAAACCCGCTTGAACGATAACGGCACCACGATTCGCAGACGCCGCGAGTGTACGTATTGCGGCAAAAGATTTACAACCTACGAAAAGATCGAGGATATGCCGCTTATCGTCTTAAAAAAGGACGGCCGCAAAGAATTGTTTGACGGCAGTAAAATATTGAAAGGCTTAGTTAAAGCCTGCGAAAAAAGGCCGATCAGCTTGGAACAATTAGAGGAATTTGTCGATGAAGTGGAAAGAGACCTGAAAAATAATTATACTGAGGTACACTCGGAGGTAATCGGACAGACGGTTATGGACAAGCTTATCGCGTTGGACGAGGTGTCGTATGTCAGATTTGCTTCGGTTTATAAGCATTTTGATGATGTGCAGACGTTTATCCACGAAATCGAGCAAATGGAAGGTAAAGGCGATGGAAAATAATTTTGGTGAGGCTCATTTGCTGGAGCCGATTTACCGTATGATCAAAGTAGTGCAGAATCATGACGATAAAGACGCGAAAATAACGGCATCTTTGGCGGTGCAGTATATCAGCGATCATTATAAAGATAAGGATTTGACGCGCGCGATCATCCAAGAAGTGCTGCGGGCAGTTTTGGTTTATTACAAGGACGGCTTTTACTACAGCAAATATTTGGCTAATGAATTGCAGGTTAATGTAGCGCAATGGGTGACGGTATTGGCGGCGGATCTGCCGCTTACTTTAGGTGAAATCGGCGGTATTGCCGATAAATTAGCGGTTTGGCTCGAGGATAAAGACGCGCTTTCTTTAACGGCGACAGAGGTGCTTTCGTGGTTTAAAGAAACCTGCGCCTTTAATCAAGAGCTTGAGGAAAGAATAAAAATTAACGAAAATTACTATTTAGATGAATTGCAATTATTATTAGGAAAATAAAGGGAGGAAATACGATGTTTACAAAAATTATTAAACGCGATGGACGTGAAGTGGCTTTTGACGAAACGAAAATTACTGATGCGATTTTTGCGGCGGCGCAGGCTGTGGGCGGCGCGGATCGCGGGATGGCGATGCGCCTGACCTTAAATGTCATGGACGCTTTAAAAGAAAAATACGGCGAGGAACCTTTTACCGTCGAGGATGTACAGGATACGGTCGAGAAAGTTTTGATCGAAAACGGTCATGCGGCTACTGCCAAAGCATATATTTTGTACCGTGCGGAGCGTACAAGAGTGCGCGAGACCAGCACCAGTTTGTTAGATGCGGTATCGGAAGTATTGAAAGAAACCAGCCGTGACAATGCCAATGTCGGCAACTCTCCATCGGCTAAAGTTTTGCAGATCTCCGAGATCACCTCTAAAGAATATTATTTGAAACGCATGATCCCTGCTGATGAAGCTAAAGCGCATAATGACGGCGATTTTTATATTCATGATTTATCGTGGTACGATAAAACCATCAACTGTCTGCAGATTCCTTTGGGCAGATTGTTAGCCGAGGGCTTTAATAACGGTCACGGCTATATCCGTCCACCGAAAGGCATCAAAACCGCAGCGGCATTGGCGGCAATTATTTTGCAGAGCAACCAAAACGATATGTACGGCGGTCAGGCTTTCGCTTATTTTGACCGTGATATGGGCGTTTATGTCGAAAAAGAATTTGCTCGTCAGGACAAGCAAGTGCGCCAGATGATGAAGGAAATGGGTGTCGAAGCCGACGAAGAAAAAATCGCGGAAGTAGTCGAGGAGAGAGTCGAGGAAGAAACCTACCAAGCGATGGAGGGCTTTGTCTACAATTTGAACACCATGCACAGCCGTGCCGGTGCGCAGGTGCCGTTTTCGTCGATCAATTTAGGCACTGATACGAGCAGAGGCGGTCGAATGGTGACGAAAAAACTGTTGGAGGCTTACGAAAAAGGCTTGGGCAAAGGCGAGTGCCCGATTTTCCCCAATATCTGCTTTAAAATCAAAGACGGCGTCAACTATGAGCCGGAGGATCCGAATTACGATTTGTTTAAATTAAGTATGCAGGTCGCCTGCAAACGCTTATTCCCGAACTTCTCTTTCCAGGATTCCAGCTTTAATAAGCAGTATGGTCCTGAAGAAGTGGCATATATGGGCTGCCGTACCCGTGTCATCGGCAATGTAAACGGGCCTGAAGTAACCGACGGCCGCGGAAATTTAGCCTTTACGACGATTAATCTGCCACGATTGGGTATTTTGGCTGAGGGCGATTTGGTGAAATTCTGGGCGAGCTTGGATAATATGTTTGATTTGGCTGTTAAAGAGTTGCTCACCCGCTACGATGTTCAGCGCAAAATGAAAATGCGTGATTTCCCGTTCTTGATGGGACAGCATCTTTATGTCGGCAGTGAGAATTTAGGACCGAACGATACTATTGAACCGGCTATCGTCAACGGTACCTTATCCGTAGGCTTTATCGGTTTGGCAGAAACCTTGCTGGCATTAACAGGCAAACACCATGGCGAGAGCGATGAGTCGCAGGCCTTGGGATTATCGATCGTTAGCCATTTGAACCGCAAGTGCCAGGAGGCTACCGAAAAATATCATCTGAATTTCTCTCTCTTTGCTACTCCGGCAGAGAGTTTGTCCGGTAAATTTATCGAGAAGGATAAGAAAATTTTCGGCATTATCCCCGGTATTACCGACAAAGAATGGTACACTAATTCTTTCCATATTCCGGTTGATTACAAAATAGGTGCCTTTGACAAGATTCGCTTAGAGGGGCCGTATCATAAATACTGCACCGCCGGTCATATCTCGTATGTAGAATTGCCGAGCGGTCCGAGCACCAATATTGAGGCATACGAAAAAATAGTCCGCGCGATGTATGACGCCGATATGGGCTATGCGGCGATCAATTTCCCGGTAGACGTCTGCAAAACCTGTGGGTTTAACGGCATTATTGACACCGATACCTGTCCTGCTTGCGGTACTACAGGCAATATCAGCCGCGTCAGAAGAATTACCGGCTATTTATCTACTTTGGAAATGTTTAACGACGCTAAAAAAGCCGAGGTTGAACATCGCGTAAAACATATGTAATTTAGGTGATTGCAATGCTGAAATATGCAGGGATTATTCCTGATTCGACAGTGGACGGACCGGGTATTCGCACAGTGATTTTTATGCAGGGGTGCATCCACGACTGCCCGGGTTGCCACAATCCGCAGACGCACGATATAAATGAGGGCGAGGAGATCACTCCGCGAGAATTGGCAAAAATGGTTTTGCAAAATTTGAAGTCAAATCATGCCGGGCTGACCTTATCCGGCGGTGATCCTTTTTTGCAGGATGAGGAATTGTGCGAGATGCTGGAGTTTGTAAAAAAAAGAATGCCCGATTTAAATATTTGGGCGTATACGGGGTATTTATTTGATGAAATCAAAGATTCGCCGATGCTTAAATATTTGGATGTCGTGGTAGATGGACCGTTTATTATGGCGAAAAAAAGTTTGAAATTGATCTATTGCGGATCTGCAAATCAAAGATTGATTGACGTAAAAAAGACCTTGGCTGAGGGCAAAATCATAGAATTAAAGGTCGACAGACAGGGCAGAATATTGTAAAATGGGGGGAGCTGTTATAAAACAGCTCCTTTTTGGATAAGGTGGCTTTCGCTGCAAAAAAGCACGAAAAAAGATGGAAAAAATTTGAATAATTTTACAAAAAGCAGTTTACTTTTGCGCTAAAAACAGCTATTATATGAGTAGAGGGGAAAATAAGGATGTATTTTCCCGAATAAATCTATGAATATTATATAATATCGAGATGCGCAAAAGGGGTGGCTAAAGGATGGATACCAAGGAAATATTGTGGAATTATTTTACTTCAACCGGAGAAATAGGGAGCTATCTTTTATTTAAAGGCTTGGAGCAAGCCGAAAACGAAAATTACGATAATTTAGGAGAGATAAAGATTAATGAGCGAGTATCTGTCAAGCGAAGCAGTGGTGCTGAAAAGTCAGGATTACAAGGAAGATGACAAGATTATCACTATTTTCGGCGAGAAAACGGGAAAATTGAGGGCTGTAGTCAAAGGGGTTAAAAAGAGCAATTCCAAGCTCAGAGGAGCCGTGCAGGGCTTTAGTGTGACTGATTTGACCTTTACCAAGGGAAAAGTGATGCCGATTGTGATTGCAGGCGAGGTGGTAAAAAGTTTTAACGGTGCGGCAGATGATTATACCAAGGTAAATTATGCGTGTATTTTAAGCGAGTTTGTTGATAAAGCTATGCCGGAGGGAGAAATCGACGAAACTATTTACGAACTTTTAAAAAGAGGTATTAGGATAATTTCCGAAAGTAATCCTTGGAGCGGATGCATGGGCATACTGCTTAGAATAATTGATCATTTGGGCTATGCGGCAGAGTACCAAGCCTGTGTTTTTTGCGGCAAAGATTTGGCTGCGGAAGAGAATGTGTATTATCATGCTGACGGTTTGGTGTGTGCGGAGTGCGCGCAGGCAAGCGGCGAGATGTGCTCAGAATTAAGCAGAGAAAGCGGAAGCGTTTTGCGGGCTTTGCAGTCGATATCGACAGAACAATTAGGACAAGTTTATGCTTCGACGCGTGCGCAAGTGCAAATTGAGCATTATATAGAGCTGCAATTAGGCAATATTTTGGATTATCCGCTAAAAAGTTGGGAAATTCACAAAAACTTTGCAAAAACCCCTTGACAAAACATAGACTAATATGATAATATAAACAAGCTCTTTCGCAAGGGGCTGAAAAAACAGCCCAAGACGATACCTCGAAGAAAAACTTTTAAAAAAAGATAAAAAAGGGTATTGACAAACGGAAGAGAAAGTGATAATATATAAAAGCTGTCCGATGACGGCGAAGATCTTTGAAAATTGAACAGTCGAAACGAATTACAACCTAAGTGATAAAAGACGAACAAGGAAAAGTTTAAAAAACCAAAAAAGCTAGATAAGTGAATGAGCTGCAAGCGATTCATGGAATGAAAATTTTATGGAGAGTTTGATCCTGGCTCAGGACGAACGCTGGCGGCATGCCTAACACA
>QAKL01000133.1 GCA_003343815.1 Clostridiales bacterium | reverse complement strand
TGCTTCATCATCGCCATGGTTACTTTAAACGGCGCGAGCATTTTCGCTCTCTCGGGAATCAAATCCTCCTCGCCCATCGATGCCCAAATATCGCCGTAAATTACGTCTGCTCCTTTAACGCACGCTAAATCATCGGTAATTTCAATTTTTGCACCCGTTTGGGCGGCGATGTCGAGCGCCTCGCGGTAAATTTTCTGGTCGATACCGTTAATCAATTCTTTCGGACCGCAGCCGACAAAATGCATTCCCATCTTGGCACAGCCGTACATCCAGGCATAGCACATGTTATTGCGCACATCGCCGGGGAAAACGACTTTGACTTCTTTTAACGGCTTATGAAGATGCTCCTCGATCGTCAGCATATCCGCCAAAATCTGCGTCGGATGATCCAAATCGGTTAAGCCGTTATACACTGGCACTCCGGCATGACGCGCCAACAATTCCACGACCTCCTGCTCATAGCCGCGATACTCGATCCCGTCAAAAAAGCGTCCCAAAACTTTCGCTGTATCCTCAAGCGACTCCTTTTTACCCATTTGCGAGCTGCCGGGATCCAAAAATGTCACGCCTGCACCCTCTTCGCGCGCCGCCACCTCAAAAGCGCAGCGTGTACGCGTCGAAGTTTTCTCAAACAAAAGCACGATATTTTTATTAGCTAAATTATGCTCATAGACGCCCATGCGCTTTTTCGCTTTTAAATCGTGCGCTAAATCCAGTAAATAACGTATCTCCTGCGAGGATAAATCCCGCAAAGTCAAAAAAGATTTTCCTTTCATATTAACAGCCACAGTATTTCCTCCTTTAATTGTTTAAATTTTTTCTCTGACAAGCGGCATACTCATGCAGCGCGGACCGCCGCGGCCGCGGGATAATTCGGAGCTGGGGATAACCAAGGTTTCAATCCCGCTTTCACGCAGGATTTCATTAGTCACATGATTACGCCCGTAGACTACGACTACGCCCGGAGCGACTGCCAAAGTATTGGAGCCGTCATTCCACTGCTCACGCGCCGCGTCAATCACACTGCCGCCGCCGCATTTTATCAGCTCTACTTTGTCCAAATGCAAATGCTCCATTAATATATTTTCTAAACTATCCTGCTCCTCCATGATTTGCACCCCATCAGTCCCGCCTTTAGTAATGACAAAAACGCGCAAAGCATGGCTGATATTGTTATGCACGGTGAATTTATTTCTATCCACCATCGTAAAAACCGTATCCAAATGCATAAAACTGCGCAATTTCGGAATATCGATCGCCAAAATTTTCTCGAAACCATTCTCTTCGCTCAAAAGCTTGCGGCTCAAAATTTCGATCGCCTGCGGTGTCGTCCGCTGAGAAATGCCGATCGCCACCGTCTTTTCGTTCAAAATTAAAATATCGCCGCCCTCGATCATTGCCTGCTCCTTGCGGTCGTAGAAAATAGGAACATCTTTATAAAGCGGATTATGTCCGAAAATATACTTGGCAAAAAGCGTTTCGCGATTACGAGTGATAGTCGCCATTTTGTTAATCGTTACGCCACGGCCGATCGCCGCAAAAGCGTCGCGGGAAAAGTATAAATTAGGGATCGGATCGATTAAAAACGGGTAGTCGCTCTCGAGATAATCTCCCAAGCTTTTGCGGTAGCTTCCGCGCAGCTCGCTTTTGCGCAAGCCTGCAATCAATTTTTCCACCATATTTTTGGTACTCATCTGGTTAAAATAATCCATCACCGCGTCCAAGCGCTTGGCTTCCTTAATTCCTGCCTCATTTAAAAACTCGCGCAGAAATTCATTTTTGACTTCATTATCCGTCAGAGACTCTGCCAGCATATCCGTCAAATAGACGACTTCGACGCCCCGTTTGCGCATGATATCGCAAAAAGCATCATGCTCCTCTTGCGCAATTTTTAGATAAGGAATATCGTCAAACAAAAGTCGCTCCAAATATTCCGGCATCAGATTTTCCAGCTCGGCTCCCGGACGATGCACCAATACCTTTTTTAAAGGCCCTATTTCCGAAGTGACACAAATAGAATTCACCTTTTCTACCTCCTTTTGTAGTTTCACCGTTAATATCCGTTAAACAGCTTTCAGTTATGCGTACCAAAAAAAGTAAAACAAAAAAACGTGTTTCTTCAAAAGAAACACGTTTTTTGCATTTTATCTTAAATTTTTTACGCAATTACTCTCCAAAGCAAATAAATAATCAGCATATGCACAGGATAAAATGCATAACAAGCATATTTGAACCACTTCGCGTGATAGCCCTGGACTCCTTTATAAAGCCAAATCGGAATAAGCGCCAGCATCGCCAAACCCTGCTGAACGATGTCAATTTCTTGTCCAAACAAATTAAACGTATAGTAAAAGCCGCCCAACAGATCAACATTAATATACCACATACCTACTAATTGTCCTAAAAGGCACCACCATTTACGTCCATGGAAAAAGTAGAATACCAGCACAGTCAGCACACCGGCACCGTAATAATCCACCATCGTGACTGTCCCCAGCGCATAGCTTAATAGGACAATTGCGGCTACAAGCGGCCATGCGAGCCATTTATTGGCGATTTTTTTCGCCTTTTCAATAAAAACTATTGCGGCTAAGGCTAAAGAAAATGTCCACAGCACATTTTGATGAAACGGATAAAAAAACGTACTGCCGTACATCAAATCAAACGGTATTTCCGAAATCACCGCACAAATCAGCAATCTTTTCATATATCTTCGAAGATTGGAGGTATGATAATACCCCTCGACAATCATAAAAGCGAAAAGAGGAAAGGCCAGTCTGCCTACACAAGTCATCCAGTCTTGATTAGGCAGCATGGTAGCCCACAAATGATCAGAAAGCATAAAAATCATCGCCAAAACATGCAATGAAGCCGAAGTAATCCCTTTAAATTTCAAATCCATTATACAATTCTCCTTTACTTGTAAAAAATTTTGCATTTATTATAATCCAACCTTTGACACAATAAGCCTAATGAATAAACATCGCATCGCCAAAGGAAAAAAAGCGATATTTTTCCTCGACTGCCACATTATACGCATTGAGAATAATTTCTTTGCTTGCCAAGGCACTGACCAACATAATTAACGTCGATTTCGGCAGATGAAAATTGGTGATAAGCCCATCGATCACCTTAAACTCATAGCCTGGATAAATAAAAATCCCCGTTTCGCCGCTTTCAGCGCATAATTTGCCGTCGTGCCACGCGCTTTCCAAGGTTCTTGTTGAGGTCGTCCCAACCGAAATAACGCGTCTGCCTTCGGCTTTGGCTAAATTAATACGCTTTGCCGCTTCTTCCGAAACGCTGTAAAACTCGCGGTGCATCTGATGCTTGGTCACATCCTCGACCTGCACCGGACGAAAGGTGCCCAACCCCACGTGCAAAAGCACCTCTACTACCTCGATGCCTTTGGCTTTAATTTTCTCCAACAACTCCTCGGTGAAATGCAGTCCCGCCGTCGGCGCCGCCGCCGAACCGGAAAATTTGGCATATACCGTCTGATAGCGGCTCTGATCGCCCTCATACTCCGTAATATACGGCGGTAAGGGCATCGTGCCTAATTCATCCAATATTTCGTTAAAAATCCCGTCATAATAAAAACGCACAATGCGCCCCGCGTCGGTATTGCCCACGACTTCAGCGCGCAGGCGCCCGTCTCCAAAAATGATCTCCGTACCGACCTTAGCTCGCTTGCCCGGGTGGACCAAAACCTCCCACTCGTCCTTATTCGCCGTTTCTTTTAAAAGCAAGACCTCGATTTGCGCCGTGCCGTCTTTTTTGACACCGTAAAGTCTGGCCGGGATGACTTTGGTATTATTTACAACCAAAACATCCCCGGGGATTAAATAATCAATTATCTCATAAAAATGTTTGTGCTCAATTGCCCCTGTTTTTTTATCTAACACCATCAAGCGAGAATAATCACGTTTTTCCGCCGGATGCTGCGCGATTAATTCCTGTGGTAAATCGTAATCAAAATCCTCTGTGCGCATAATACTCTCCTTTATTCTTTATGGTGCGTGCAGCAATTTAAAATATTCATTTTCTGCCCGCATTTCGGACAAATAATATCCTCCGCTGTCGCTTCATGCAAAATGATCTCGCCGCACGTGCAGCTGTAAACTTTGGTTTCTTTTTGCGTATTTTGACCTAACGCTTGGCTCACCGCGCAAGAATGACAAGTCGTATTATTTCCCAAATGCTCCTGCCAGCGCAGAGCGTTTTCCAATGTATTTCTCGCCATATCGCTACCTACCTGTTAAACAAATTTAAAATAATACTCAAAAGCACGCTTAAAATGA
This sequence comes from Clostridiales bacterium, assembly GCA_003343815.1. Taxonomy (GTDB): domain Bacteria; phylum Bacillota; class Peptococcia; order Peptococcales; family Peptococcaceae; genus QAKL01. Next base: position 1,350 of record QAKL01000133.1, on the reverse strand, counting down.
TACAGCTCACGATCGGAAAATAAAAGCTGCCGTGCTCGCCTTTGATCAAAATATCTCCCGGCAGCTTGCCCAGTCCGGGTATTTTTCCTAAAAGTACCATCACGCCGCCTAAGACGATCATTAACGCGCCGAAACCTATCAACATTTTGCCCAGCTGTGCAAAATTCATGCCTGCTCCTCCTCGCTGAATAAACCGTCATTTTTTTTAGGTGCGCTTAGACCCAGATGCTCATATGCTAATGCCGTGCAGATACGCCCACGCGGCGTGCGGCTCAAAAACCCCTGCTGCAAAAGATACGGCTCGCAGACATCCTCCAAAGTATTGCTGTCCTCATTAATACTCGCCGCCAAGGTATCAAGTCCGACAGGACCGCCGTTAAACATGCGGATAATCGTTTCTAAAACGCGCCTGTCCATATTGTCCAGTCCGTCAGCGTCTATATCCAGATAACTCAAGGCACTTTGGGCAATCGTCAGATCAATCCGTCCCCCGCCTTTCACTTGGGCGAAATCGCGCACGCGCCTCAAGAGGCGATTGGCGATACGCGGCGTCCCCCGCGAGCGGCGTGCTATTTCTAACGCCCCCTCCTCGTCGATCGGCACCGCCAAAATATCGGCACTACGCGTGACGATTTGTTTTAGTTCCTCCGTCGTATAAAACTCCAAACGCTCAATCACGCCGAAACGATCGCGCAAAGGCGACGTCAGCAGCCCTGCGCGAGTTGTCGCCCCAACAAGCGTAAAATGCGGCAGATCCAAACGCAGCGAGCGGGCGCTAGGACCCTTGCCGATAATGATATCTAAAGCGTAATCCTCCATCGCGGGGTATAAAACCTCCTCGACTGCGCGGTTGATACGATGAATTTCGTCGATAAAAAGCACATCGTGCTCCTGCAGATTAGTCAAAATCGCCGCCAAATCCCCCGGCCGCTCGATCGCCGGTCCGCTGGTGATTTTAATATTAACGTGCAATTCATTAGCGATAATATTGGCCAAAGTCGTCTTGCCCAAGCCCGGAGGGCCGTACAAAAGCACATGATCCAAAGCCTCGCCGCGATTTTTCGCCGCTTCGACATAAATTTTCATCTTGGCTTTAACCTTTTCCTGCCCGATATAATCCTCCAGGCTCTGCGGGCGGATAAAACTATTATTATCCCAGTCCTCCGGCATACACTCTCCGGTCACTATGCGTCCTTCCTCCAAATTTTATCACCTACCCTCTCATCAAAAGCTGCAAGGCTTTTTTTAATATTACCTGCTCGTCCTCAGTCTGCAAAAGCGGTTTTAAGTCGGGATAAATTGCCTTAATCTCCCGCGCCTGATAGCCTAAGGCCTCTAACGCCTCAAATA
>QAKL01000041.1 GCA_003343815.1 Clostridiales bacterium | reverse complement strand
CGGTGGAAAAGGAATGGGGGAGCCACGAGGGGGAAAGGGAATACATCGAAACGTGTTCCCTCTCCCCCTCGTGAGAGAGGTTTTTTGAAAAAGGGTTTTATGTTGTTTTTTCCTAGTTTGCAAAACTATACCTTTGCAAACTGCCAAAAAACCAAGCATCTCTGCTTGGCTTTTTCTTAATATATCATTATCTCTAACGGGATACTCACCTCTGTCGCCGTATTCACTCCCCACAATGTCAGCCTCTGCGCCGGTATCCAATACCCGTTCGTCGTCCGCTGATCCCAGACGATATTCGTCGTTTCCGCCTGCTTCGGCGATAAAACTATCTCCCGCATCACATTGCTGAAATTGCGCGTATTTGACCAGCGCCACAGCTCATTACCGTTTTGGTCTGAGACATAAAAATCAAACAACTGCCCCGACGGATAGCGCAAAACCACCGTCTTATCGCTTAAATTGCGCTTTCTAAAAGTAATCAGCACCCGCTCGCCCTCGCGGTAGCGGTATTTATTCGTAGTTAGGATATAGCGAAAATTGTCCGCCTCCTCCCACGCATAGTTTAAGCCGTTAAGCTCCGGCTCGATAAACTGCACCTGGTTATAAATAGGCACATAATAAGGCGGTCTGTTCGGCCGCGGAGGATAATTGGGGGGGATATTATTATCGACAGGCGGCCAGTAAATGATTCCTTCATTTTCCGCAGGCTGATTGAAGCCTGCATCAAAATCCGCACCAGGTATATTTGCCCGCCCTTGCGCTTTCAGTTGCTCTGCCTTTTGGCAGCTGTCGCACTGGGGCAGAGTATCCTCCCACGCCTTATTTTGTTGTGGCAGATTGTCTATCACGAGCACCATACCGGTGCGGAGATCCTCAGCGCTCCTTAAATTATTCAAGCGCAATATCCTTTCCGCCGACACATTATACTTACTTGCAATCGCTGATAAAGTATCATTCTCTGCTACAATATATTCCATTTTTTCATCTCCTTTTGGCTCATACTAAAACATTTTTCTTTCAGTGTAATATATGCGTTTGCTTTCGGGCTGTTACTTATTCTTAGCAAAATGCGCAGACGCTTTTTCGCAATTTTGCTGGATTTTCCACCTCATTTGTGATAAAATTGGGATGGATATTTAACAAACTTTCAAAGGAGGTTTTACTTTGCTAAAAAAAATTCGAACAATAGCAATTCTGCTTCTCCTGTTTTTGTTCGTCTTTGCTTTTTTACCGCAGATCGTGCATTTCATTACCAATATCGCTTGGTTTAATGAAGTAGGCTACGAAGACGTCTTCTTAAAATACACCTTTGCTAAATTTGCCATCGGCATCGTCGTATTTTTAATAATCTTTGCCCTCTCTTACGGCACGCTGCGCATTTCCACACGCTACAAAGCGCCCAAAGCAACTGACGGGCAAACTATCGAAATCGAAAATCCCAAAAAGATCCGCAATCTGCTGATCATCCTGCCGAGTACGCTTTTAGGCCTATTCAGCGGCTTTGTTTCTGCCAGCACTCTTTGGCAGGAAATCCTTTTATTCATCAATCAAGCCCCGGCAGGAGTCACCGACTCGGTCTTTCATCTTGATTTGAGCTTTTATTTCTTCAGCCTTTCCTTATTGGAAACCGTGCTGAAACTGGCGATGCTCTTTTTAATCGTCATCGCAGTTTTCAATATCATCGTCACCATGTATATGCAGGGCTTTAACAAAAATGCCTTTAAAGTCACGGGCAGCCGCTTCGTCGGCTTTATCTCCGCCTTTTTTGTCATTTTAGCCTTGGTTTTCGTGACGAAAATCTTTGATTTGCTTTATTCCACCCGCGGCATCGTCTACGGCGCAGGCTATTTGGATTTAAAAGTTTCCCTGCCGATGTACGCTTTAGCCGCCATCTGCTGCTTAATTTCGGCAATAACCATGGGGCTGGGCTTGCGCAGAGGCAAAGTGCACATCGCCTTTTTCGGACCGATTCTTTTAATTATCGTCTTAGTCTTAGGCTTTACCGCCGAAAGCGTCGTCCAGAAATTCATCATCTTCCCGGACGAGCTTGCTAAAGAATCTCCCTATATCGAGCGTAATATTTCCGCTACCCGCGAGGCTTACGATTTAGCCGACATTAAAGAATATGAAATCTCCGGCGAAGCCAATCTGACCGCCGCCGATTTGCAAAAGCAGTCCGCCACCGTACAAAATATCCGCATCGCTGATTATCGCCCGACTTTGCAGATTTACAATCAGCTGCAAGTCTTGCGCTACTATTATTCTTTCCACGATGTCGATATCGACCGCTACGAAGTCGACGGCTCGCAAAGACAAGTCTTTATCGGTGCCCGTGAGTTAGACCAGTCGGCTTTTGCCAATCAAACCTGGATCAACAAATATTTGAAATACACCCACGGCTACGGCGCCGTCGTCTCCCCGGTCAACGAGGTTACTACTCAGGGACAGCCTGAATTATGGATCAAAGACCTGCCCCCATCCTCCGTCACCGACGAATTAAAAATCACCCGTCCGGAGATTTATTTCGGCGAATTAACCAACGACTATGTTTTGGTCAACACCAAAGAGGCAGAGTTCGACTATCCTGTAGGCGAAAGCAACGCCGAAACCTATTACGAAGGCAACGCCGGCATCAAAATGAACATGGCGAACCGCCTTTTGTTCACCATTGACAAAAGCAGCTACCGTATCCTCTTCTCGGGGTTAATCAATTCTGACTCCAAGATTCTCTTAAACCGCAATATCAACGACCGCGTGCAGAAAATCGCACCGTTCCTCATTTACGATAACGAGCCTTACTTAGTCATCACTGACGACGGCCGCTTAGTCTGGATCATGAACGCCTACACCGCGACGGACAAATATCCCTACTCAGAAATATTCACCAATTCCGACTCGCTCTTTAACGGCAAAAACTACGTCCGCAACTCGGTCAAAATCACCGTCGACGCTTATAACGGCGATGTCGATTTCTACATCATCGACGAAGACGATCCGATTATCCAAAGCTACGCCAATATCTTCCCCAAGCTTTTCAAAGACATTGACGACATGCCTGCCGATTTGCGTGCGCATTTACAGTATCCGACCACGCTTTTGGATGTCCAGTCGCAGATTTATCAGACCTACCACATGCAAAACACCACCGTTTTCTATAATAACGAAGACGCTTGGAGCATTGCCAAAGAAGTCTACGGCGACGACACCATCACCATGGAGCCGTACTACGTCAATATGTGTTTGCCTAACAGCGACCAGCTCGAGTATCTCTTGATCAGACCGTTCACGTCTTATCAGAAAGACAACATGGTTGCATGGCTCGCAGTGCGCAATGACGGCGAGCATTACGGCGAAGCAGTAGTGCTTACATTCCCCAAACAGAGCCTGATCTACGGGCCGCTCCAGATCGAAAACCGTATCAGCAACGACTCCGTCATCTCGCAAAATCTCTCATTGTGGAATCAGCAGGGTTCGACCGTCATCCGCGGCGATATCGTCGTCGTCCCGATTAACGAATCCGTACTCTACGTCGAGCCGATTTATCTGACCGCCAGCACCGAAAACTCGCTGCCGGAAATCGTGCGTATCATCGTCGCTTACCATGACAAAATCGTCATGGCGAACACTTTAGAGGAAGCCTTGGCAGAAATCTTCGGCACCGACATCGTTTATCCGAGCAATGTCACCCCCGAGGATCCCTCTACGGATAATTCAAGCGGTGATGCTACTGTGGTCATCGACGGCGACAGCGTTTCCTACACTGCTTTAGTCCAACAGATCAAAGACGCTATGAAAAATGCCAAATCCTCCTCCCAAACCGGCGACTGGTCGGCCTACGGCAATTATTTCAAAGATTTAGAGGACAAAATCGATCAGCTGGATAATTACAATGCGACCTTAAAACCGCAAAACACCACAGATAATACCGATTCCTCTGCTGATAATAATGCCGCAACGGAGGATAATACAACTTCAGCTGATAACGAATAACCTAAAAGAGAGGCTTTCACAGTCTCTCTTTTTTCTATCTTACCCTTGTATTTATTTAACCGCAGTGCTATAATTTAGACAAATAATCAGCGCCCATGGTTAGCTATAGCTAATTATCTATCATTTAAACGAGGTGACACTCATGAAATATATCGGTATGCCGCTTGGGATGTGGGCAATATTCACCAAATCCTTCAAACGCGAACTTACCACTGTCTTTGGCTATGATGAGGCAATTTCCCGCGCCGTCACCAAAAAGGCGAAGCCCAAGTATAAAGAAATCATCGCTGAAATCCCTCCATTTGAAAAAGGCGACCGCTTCCAGATGAATATCGTCAATTGCGCCATGCTCTGCTCATTTATCCTCTCTATGCCCGAACGCCCCGATGTCGAAAAATTAACCGATTATTACACTCGCGCTATGATGACCCCGCTCATGCGCTGGTTCTGCAGGCAAAGCGGCAAGAAAAAATTCACTCCAAAAGACATCCAAGGCATGAAAGACACCGCTCGCTTAAAGGCCGCCGACCGCAATCCCTACTCGTGGAATATGAAGTATTTCGAATACCCCGACCACAGCGGCTACGAAGCCAGATTTGACAAATGCGGTATCTGCGAGCTTATGAAAAAGCTGGATCTCTTCGACCTCACTCCGGCAATATGCCGTTTGGACTACACCATGAGCGAGGCTGAAGGCGTAACAAATTTCGTCCGCGAATACACTTTAGCCTCAGGCGGCCCCTATTGCGACTGCGGCTACAAAAAGAAAAATATTTAATCCACGAAAAAAGCAAGCTCAGCATTTGAGCTTGCTTTTTTCAATCGCAGCCGCAGTCATCGTGCTTCTGCTCGCGATGCTTCATTCTTTTTACCGAAATATCCTGCGCATATTTTTTCAAAAGCGAATCTTTATTGATCCAAAGTTTCGCCGATAAATCTATATAATACTTATGCGGATGTTCGAAACGCAACATCTCATCCCACAAAGTATCAATCTGCTCTTGGCAGTATTTTTGGATTTTTTGCACACTCGGCGACTCATACACGCACTCGCCTGCTTTAAAAATCGGCACCTGCAGCTTTTTCGCTGTGAAATTTTCCACAATTTTTCTCTTCCAAGTATACTCCGGATGGAAAATTTCATACGGTTTCGACTCGTCGATCTCCTCATCCGCCATAGTAATAACATCGGCAATCGCTTTGCCCGTTTCCTTACTGAATAAACGCCACGCCGCTTTATACCCCGGGTTAGTAATCTTCTCGACATTCTCACTGATTTTAATTTTCGGGATAATATGCCCTTCCTCATCTTCCACTGCCGAAAGCTTATATACACCGCCGAACACAGGCTCGGATTTCGCCGTGATCAAGCGCTCGCCCACGCCAAACGAATTGATCTCCGCGCCCTGGCGCAGTAAATCACTGATAATATACTCATCCAACGAATTAGAGGCGACAATGCCGCAGTCGTGGAAGCCCGCCTCATCCAGCATCGCGCGCGCTTTTTTCGACAAATACGCAATATCGCCGCTGTCGATACGCACTCCTTTCGGGCGGAAGCCCAAAGGAACAATCACCTCATTAAAAATTTTAATCGCATTGGGGATGCCTGACTCCAAAACATTATACGTATCCACCAAAAGCGTGCAGTCACTCGGATAAGTCTGGGCGTAACGGCGGAAAGCCTCTTCCTCTGTATCAAAAAGCTGCACCCAACTGTGCGCCATCGTCCCAAGCGCCGGGATTCCCTCCTCACGATCGACGATCGTGCAGGCCGTGCCTATACAACCGCCAATATACGCTGCCCGCGCACCGTAAATCGCGCCGTCCGCTCCTTGAGCGCGGCGGGAGCCAAACTCCATCACCGGGCGCCCTGCCGCAGCACGGACTATACGATTAGCCTTGGTCGCGATTAAAGACTGATGATTAATGCACAATAAAAGCATCGTCTCGATATACTGCGCCTGCAATGCCGGTCCTCTCACCGTAATTAACGGCTCCATCGGAAATATAGGTGTGCCCTCGGGGATCGCCCAGACATCGCACGCAAATTTAAAATTGCGCAGATACTCCAAAAATCCCTCGCTAAAGCATTTTTTCGCTCGCAGGAATTCGATATCCTCATCGGTAAATTTTAAATTTTTCAGATAGTCTATTACCTGCTCCAACCCTGCCATGATCGCAAAACCGCCACACTCCGGGATCTTGCGGAAAAACAAATCAAAATAAACGATTTTGTCCGCATAGCCGTGTTCAAAATAGCCGTTAGCCATCGTTAATTGGTAAAAATCGCTCAGCATCGTTAAATTATCCCTGCGCATTTAGCATCACTCCTTTTTGCCTCATTATCGCGTCCGCCAAAATCAATCCATGATCAAACGCCAAATCATTCATTAAAAGCGCGTTTGCTTTGATATTGCCGCTATAGGCAGACTGCTCTATCTGTGTCCGTACTTGCAAAAGATCTGCGCCTTTAGCTAATTCTATTTTTAATTCATCAGCACTTAACTGCCAAGATAGGTCAAACCACGCGCACTCTGCCGCATCATCACCAGCTTGAGCCGACATTTCATTACCGACTACCGCCACATATGCTACGGTAAGCACGCGGTCGCGCTTATCGCGCCCTACTGCGCCGTAAACGCCGATTTCCTCGAGCGCCGTGATTGCAAGCGCCGTTTCCTCTCTGACCTCGCGCGCCGCCGCAGCCGCTAATTCCTCCTCCATATTGAGAAATCCTCCCGGCAGTGCCCAAGATCCTCGATACGGGTGATTACCGCGCTTAATCAGCAAAACCTGCTTTTTCCCATCATTTTCGCGAAAAATAACCGTATCTACAGTCACCGATGGTTTAGGATAGCGTGACGCGTCATAATTCGCCAGAAATTCTTTCTCACTCAAACTATCGTTACTCGGCATCGTGATCGCCATCGTCCATCAGCTGCCAACCGTCATAAATGCCCTCGTATTCCTCTGCCAATTCCGAGGAGGCATACGTTTTTTGAAACAAAGTATCCAACTGCATATCCTGCATACAAGCCGCTTTCAAGCCAAAGGGTGCTTGGACGACATCTTCATCATAAAAATTGTCATCCAAAATCTCATAGCCCCAAGCCATCAAACGCACCGCACACTGGCGACGCTTAGCCCCATTTTCAAAATAGAACCAATGGCACGTCGGACGTTCTTTTTTCAGATCAAACCCCTGCGCCTCCAAAGCATCGTGAATGCGGCGATTATCCATCAGCTGCTGCTCCAGCACGCCGGGAAGCAGGGCATTATAGTAAAAATTCCACGGTCCATCCTTTTCCATCATATAGTCAAAGCGATATTCACCGTATTCCGCGGCGATTTTGCCGACTAACGCCGCCAAGAAATTATCGTTTTTCGCATAAAAATACATAATTCTGCTGCCACCGGAAGTAACCGTCGCCACGAAGCGGCACGGAGCCTCTTTGGTGAAAATATCGACCGCGCGATCCTCGATTTCATACAGTTTCGGCTGCTCCTCAGCAGTATAAAAACCATCCTCCGACGGGTTTAAAATCCCGATTTGCAAACCGAACAAAATATTGTACTCCATTAACGGTGCGATCCCGCTTAATGCCATATCCACCAGCACCAAAGCCTTGCTGCCTTCAATTTCCGTGATATACATATCCCACCGGCTCTCGATCTGCTGCTCGTCTATTTGCTGCTCGCTTTCCTCCATCCCGGTCGTAAACTCTATAAAATTTCGTAAATCCTCCGAAGAATTAATCTCCTGCATTCCGTTCACTCCTTAAACATAGTTATTTTTTTATTATAGCACACTA
>QAKL01000119.1 GCA_003343815.1 Clostridiales bacterium | reverse complement strand
TTTGCGGTTTTGCAAAAGCATGTTTAAATTTTGGCTCATCAAATCGCGCGAGTCGTTTAGCTCCAAAAGCTTGGTATAAAGCACAGTCGAAGTCATATCCAAATCGGTAGGCAGATCGTTCATCTGGCGTTTCAAATCGTCCAAGGAATCATTGATCTGATCAACGGCTTTTTCGACGGTGGGCGCGTTAGTGTTATAGGCATCGGTAATGCTGGAATAGTAGCTGTAATAGATATTATAGTTTTTCATATCGCCAGCAGCTTCGGCGGCTTTCATTTTAGCCAGCCAATACTCGGAGTTGGTATCAAGCTCGCTCATCTGCTCCAAAGTATTTTTGCGGGTGAGGCGCATGATGCTTTCCTGCAAATCGTAAGCATCGCGGTTAGCGCTGTTTTTTTGCACTAATGTTTTGACCTCGTCCAAACTAAAGCTCGGGACGGCGGTGCTTTGGGTAGTTTGCACTGTCTCGGCGGCGTAAGCACTCACTGAGCCTAACATCATCACGCCGATCAGGCAGCTCGCCAAAAGAGATTTCGTTTTTCTCATATTTTTACCTCCGTAAAAATCGAATAATTTTGCTATTTAATTTTTCGACCGGCGAGTTCTGGATTCCTGCCTGCGAAAAAAGTTTTTGCAAAAAATTTTAACCGATGACTTCTTTAGCGATGCGGCAGCTTTCGGAGGCATCTTTGGCGTAATAATCGGCACCTATTTTCAAAGCGTAATCAGGCGTCAAAACGGCACCGCCAACCATGATTTTGCAGGGGACGTTATTTTCATGCAGCAAGGTAATGGTTTGCTCCATACTTGCCAAAGTAGTCGTCATCAAAGCGCTTAACCCGACCAAGGGCACTTTTTGCTCGATGGCGGTGGCGACGATTTTTTCCGCAGGGACGTCGCGGCCTAAATCGATAACCGTATAGCCGTAATTTTCTAATAAAACCTTGACGATATTTTTGCCGATGTCGTGGATGTCGCCTTTGACGGTGGCGACGATGATTTTGCCTTTTTCGGCGGTGTTTTGGCTATTCTTTTTCATATGCGCCTTTAACAAATCAAAGCAGACGCCGGCTGTCTCGGCAGAAATGATCAACTGCGGCAGAAAAATGGTTCCTGTTTCGAAATCTTTGCCGATCACGTCCAAAGTCGGAATCAAAATATCGTTGATAATGTTCATCGGATCGGTCGTTTCGAGCAATTCGGCGGTTTTTCTTTCTGCCTCTTTTTTGAGTCCGTCGCGCACTAATTGCGGCAGATCACCGTCAGGAGCGCTTGCGGGAGCAGCGCCTCCTGCGGGAGCCTCGGAAACGATAATCGTCTGCGTTTTGGGCATATTGGCATAGGCTTTGATAAACTCGACTGAGTTTTCATCGTAGGCGTGCAAGAGACGAAAGGCGCGGATGACACCGGTCATCTCGGCGACATTAGGATTGATAATCGCTAAATCCAAGCCGCGCTCCAGCGCCATGGCTAAAAACGTATGATTGACCAATCCGCGATTGGGTAATCCAAATGAAATATTGGAAACGCCGAGGACGGTTTTCACGCCCAAGCGGGATTTGACCATTTCGATTGCTTTCAAGGTTTCGACGACGCCTTTTTGCTCAGCCGAGGCGGTCAAGGTCAAGCAGTCGATGATGATGTCTTCTTTAGGAATACCTATCGCTGTTGCTTTATTGACGATGCGTTCAGCGATGGCAAAACGCTCCTCGGCTTTTGCCGGGATGCCCTTTTCATCCAAGGTCAATCCGACTACGGCGGCGCCGTATTTTTTCACCAAGGGGAGGATATTAGCAAGACTTGCCTCCTCGCCGTTTACGGAGTTGACGATCGGCTTGCCGTTATAGACGCGCAGGGCTTTTTTTAGCACCTCGACATTGGTACTGTCGATTTGCAAAGGAGCGTTGGTGATCGACTGTAAAGCGATAATCGCGTCGTGCATCATTTCCGTTTCGTTAATATCAGGTAATCCCACATTAACATCCAAAATTTCCGCTCCGGCGCGGGTTTGCTCAATAGCTTGGTGTAAAATGTAGTCAATATCATGGGCAAGCAGGGCTTCTTTGAAGCGTTTTTTGCCGGTGGGGTTGATCCTCTCGCCGATGATGCGCGGCTGATTGATATAGACGACCTCGGCGGGAGTGCAGACTGCCGCTCTGCGCGCGGGAAGCTCGCGGGTGACAGTAAGCTCATCTTCCAGCCGCACGACCATATTATGAATATAGTCGGGATTGGTGCCGCAGCAGCCGCCTAATATTTGTATGCCCAAATGAGCGAATTTCACCATATTTTCGCCGTATTCCTCAGGGGTGAGGGAGTAAGCACCGGTTTTGGGGTCAGGAAGACCGGCATTAGGCTGGATCATTAAAGGCAGACGCGAGCAGGCGCACAATCGCTCCATGATCGGCAATAATTCGGACGGCCCGTAGGAGCAGTTAACGCCTACGGCTAAAAGACCCAGCGCCTCTGCCATGACAGCCAAGGACTCGATTGAGGTGCCGTTAAAGGTACGCATATTTTTTTCAAAGGTCATCGTGCAGATGATCGGTAGCTTGCTGTTTTCCTTTACTGCCAAAACGGCGGCCTTTAACTCGTATAAATCGCTGGTCGTTTCTAAAAGGAAGAAATCGGCGCGCTCCTCACCGGCTATGACTTGCTCTTTATATAATTCATACGCTTCTTCAAAGGTTAAAGTACCGCTGGGTAGCATTAATTGTCCGATCGGACCTAAATCCTGCGCGATAAAGACATCGTCTCTCTCACTGCGGGCATTTATCGCGATATCCAAAGCGGCTTTGACGGTTTCGGCTACGGTGTGTCCCGTCGTGGCTAATTTATGGCTGTTGGCGCCGAAAGTATTAGTCGTGATGACGTGCGCGCCTGCGGCTAAATATTCTCGGTGAATATCAATAAGCCATTCGGGGTGGAGAAAATTGACCTCTTCGGGGATCATACCCGCAGGCAGACCTTTTCTTTGCAGCATGGTGCCCATCGCGCCATCAAAAATCAAGCGTTTGCCTGATTGTAAATATTGTTTAATGTCCACAAGTAGTTCCACCTTTCCTGTATGCGCAAGAGGCAAAAAGATTGCAGGCGGTGCAGTCTTTCTTTTTGATAATGCGCGGAGCGTCTTTATTTTCTAAACCGATAGCCGCGGTGACGGATTTCAGAGGAGTAAGCAAAAGCGAGGAGTTTAAGCATAAGCCGATTTTTTTTTCGGCGTTTAAGGTGCGCAAGAATTCCTTTTGCATACTTAAATCCCAATCGCCGTAGCCCGGCGAATAGCGGCTCGTCTGACGCAAATGGGGATATTCTTTATGCACGCTTTCGGCGGCCGCATCGCAGACCTCCTCGATCGCTGCGCTGGCTAAAGCGTCGATGATGACTGAGAGCGCCATATCCTCGATCTGGCTGCGGCGGATGAGCATATCGACCGCGCTGCCCAGTGTCGCGGCCAAAAGCACGATTTTTTCGGAGTTTGCCAAGTGCGCCGCGATGTCGTTTCCTGTCAAAAGAAAGCCGAGCTCATTTTTATCGAACACTTGATAGTAATATTTCGGCTGGGCGGCGGCCAAGAAAAGCTCCTCGGCTTTATCATAAAGCGCCGCATTTTCTTCCGGCAGCTCTTTTTGCCAGCCTAAATAGCGCAGAGCCTCGTCTTTGTTGATTAAATAGTCTAACGGATGCATAAATATCCCTCGCGTTATTACAGCAGATTTTTGATGCTTTCTTTGATTTTTCGGGCAACGTATGGTTTATTCATCGTGTATAAATGGATACCCTGCACGCCGTGCGCCAATAAATCAATGATTTGATCGATAGCGTAGGCGATGCCTGCGTCGGTCAGAGCCTGAGGGTTATCTCCGTAGCGCTGCATGATGTGGGTAAATTTTGCCGGCATGGACGCACCGCACATGGTGACCATGCGCTCGATCTGGCTTTTGCTGGTGACAGGCATGATACCTGCGGAAATCGGCACATTTACGCCTGCAATTTCCGCTCTCTCGCGGAAAGCATAGAATGCGTTGTTATCAAAGAAAAGCTGGCTGACTAATACTTCGGCACCTGAGTCTACTTTGTGCTTTAAATAGTGCACATCCTCGATCGCGTCTTTGGCTTCCGAGTGCACCTCGGGATAGCAAGCTCCGGCAATACCGAAATCGTAGGGCGAATTTTTGATATAAGTAATCAAATCGCTGGCGTGGAGGAAATCTTTTTTCGGCGGGATATTGGGGTTAATATCGCCGCGCAAAGCCAGGATATTATCGATGCCGTGGCTGCTCAAATCTCTTAAAATGCTGTCAATACTGCCTTTATCGGCATTGACGCAGGTTAAATGCGCCATGGTGTCGATGTGATAGTTGTCTTTGATGTAGGCGGCGATATCGCGGGTATTGGTATCTGAGGGATTGCCGCCGGCGCCGTAGGTCACGGAAATAAAATCGGGCTTTAATTCCTGCAATTCGCTGATAGCCTGATAAATGCTCTCAACAGAGGCTGAGTTTTTCTTAGGCGGAAAAACCTCGAAAGAAAAAACAGGGCGGTTTTCGTTGAATTTTTCGTTTATATGCATGAGTATTCCTCCTTTTGGAATAAATTATCTAAAAAATGTGATATGCCGATATTTTTCGCGATAATTTGCCAAGTTAAATTTGATTTATTATAATACTTTTTGCGTTTTTGCGCAACTGTTTTTCCACGGGAGTATTTTTGAGGCGCAATAATTTGTCTTTATTCTATAAATATTTTATTGATAAAGAATAAAAATGCCGAAACTTTTGCAGATTTATTAAAAAATGCGCCTACCCTCTTTCTATTTCGGCGAAAAAAGGTTACAATATAATTAATTATGAATTTGGGAGGTCGGGCGCGGGTGAGACGTTTTACAGCCGCAATATTGATTTTACTTTTGGCGATGTTTACTCTGACAGGCTGCGGTAAGTCTGAGGAAAAAGACCAAAAGCAGATAACGGTGCGGATCGCCACCGATTTAAACGAAAATGATGCCGCCTACAGGCAGCTGAAACGCTTTGCCGCGAAAGCCGAGGAGGCCTCCGAGGGCAAGATCAAAGTTAAGCTTTATCCTGAGGCTAAATGGGACAGCAACGACTCATTATTGGCTTACTTAGATACGGGCGCTTTGGAAATGGTGTGTCTGCGCACCGACCGCTTGACGGCGGAGGTGCCGGAGTATGCGCTTTACAGCTATCCGTCACTTTTTAGCGACGCGGGCGCGGTGAGCAGCTATGCTTTGTCCGACAGCGGCAGACAGGCTCTCGCCATGAGTAAAAATTATCATCTGTTGGGCTTTACGGCTAACGGCTACAGTTATTTTTTGCACAGGTTTTGGGCGGAAAATTACGCTAATTACCGCGGCAGGAGTTTTTATGCCGAGCTGGCAGATACGACGGCAAGTGCTTTGGACGGATTGGGTATCCGAGTGATCAATGAAGAAAACAGCACACCCGGGATGAACCATATTTTGACCGAAGGCGAGCTTGACTATTTACTGCAGGTCAATGTGATTAACGAAAGCGACTATATCACCGATCCGAATGTGTATTACAATTTAGAAATAACAGCGGTCAGTCCGCTTTTTTGGCAGAAATTAAGCGATGATGAGCAAAATATATTGACTGAAGCGTTTAATAACGCTTTAAAAGAGGAATGTGCTTATCAAAAGGATCGCTCTTTAAAAGAAATCCTGCCCGAGGGCGGGGCCGGCTTTATCCCGTGGAGTACGGAAAATAAGCAGACGGCTTATCAGGCTTTACGGTATTTGAGCGAAAATTATATCATGAGCAGTCAAAATGCGTTAGGCAGTTATTTTATGCCGACTGCAGCAACAGAGGAGGGCGTGTAATGGCAGAATCTATTATGCTGGTGGAGGACGAAACCAGTATCCGCGAAACAATGGCAGAATTTTTGGCAGAAGAGGGCTTTGAGATATTGCAGGCGGCTGACGGGCTGGAGGCGTTGGAGGTTTTCCGCGAAAATCAGCCTGATTTGATAATTTTGGATTTAATGCTGCCGAAATTGGACGGTTTGGAGGTTTGCAAGGCGATCCGCCAAAAATCCAACGTGCCGATCATCATGGTGACGGCGCGGGATGAGGAGATAGACAAGCTTTTGGGCTTGGAGTTAGGGGCGGATGATTATATTACGAAGCCTTTCAGTTTGCGTGAGATGAAGGCGCGTATTAAAGCAGTTTTGCGCCGCACGGGCTTTCAGGGGAGTACTGAGGAGCACAAGATTTCTTTTGGCGCGTTAGAAATCAATACCGACCGACGCGAAGTGCGCATGAATAATAAAATTATCGAGCTTACACCCTCAGAGTACGCGATACTGACGACATTAAGCCAAAATGTCGGCAGACCGTATTCGCGCTTGCAATTATTAAACGCGACATTGGGCGAAAGCTACGCCGGGTACGAGCGGGCGATCGATACGCATGTGTCAAATCTGCGCAAAAAAATCGAGCCGAATCCGCAAAAGCCGATCTATATTTTGACAGTTTACGGCTTGGGCTATAAATTTGGTGATAATTATGAAACTAAAACTCTCAGCTAAAATTAATATTTTGATCGTCTGCGCCGTAATTTTGACTGGTATCATCGTAGGCTCGCTGGCGATCGAGGCGACGACCAATTCTTTTGATGATTTTACGCGGGATTTGTGGCAATATCGGATTTCGACGCAGTCCAAATATTATTTGGACTACTATACTTCCAACGGCTACAGTTGGGAGGGAGTCGAAAACGCCGCGGCAAATCAGCAAGCGTATAATAATCAGTCTGCGCAGCGCTTTATGGATATTACCTCAATCGGGGTGATTTTGACCGATACAGAGGGTGAAATTCTGGTGCATCCCGAAAAAGGCATGGTCGGCGGGCATATTTCGCAAAATCTCCTGCCATACGGCAATGCGCTCAAATTGGGAGATGATAAAGTGGTGGGTTATATTTTTCCCGACGCTTACTTTAACAGCCGCTTTTGGTATTTAGAGCAGAGTTTCTCCCATCGGGTGCTGGTTGCGATCATCCGCGGTATCGTCTTGACGAGTATTTTTGCGATGCTTTTGGGCGTGGCTATTTCCAAAATGATCGTGACGCCGCTAAAGGAGTTAATCAGCGCGATTTCCCAGATGTCCAAGGGCGATTTCAACGAGCAATTACCGGTGTATTCCGATGATGAGCTGGGCGAATTGTCCCGCTCGTTTAACACGATGGCAGAGGAGATCGATAATGAAACGACCATCCGCCAGCAGATGTTTGCCGATATCAGTCACGAGCTCAAAACGCCGCTGACGGTTTTGGCGACTAAATTGGAGACGTCTTTGGAGCGCAATAAGCCGTTAGATACGGTGGATGTGGCGGCGCTGTACGACGAGGTCATCCGCTTAAAAAGTATGGTCGGCGAGATGCAGGATCTGAGCCGCCTGGAGGCTAAGCAGACGGTTTTGAATAAAACATTGGTTGATTTTAAAACGTTTTTCAGCGAGTTTTTGGTGTTAATTGAGGCAGAGGCCGAAGATCGCAAGATCGATTTTCAGGTCAATATCGCGCCTGCTGTAGCTTACTGCTATGCTGATCCCTATAGACTCAAGCAGATAGTGCTTAATTTGATCAATAATGCTTTACGCTATACTCCTGAGGGCGGCAAGGTAGAATTAAAGGTTGAAAGTGATGAAAATAATTTTATCATTATGGTTAAAGATAACGGCATGGGGATCTCTCCGGAGGATTTGCCGTATATCTTCCAGAGATTTTACCGCGCCGAGAAATCCCGTGAGCGCTCCCGCGGCGGCTCAGGATTGGGATTGGCGATTACCAAAGGCTTTGTTGAGGCGCACGGCGGGACGATTAGCGTCGAGAGCGCGCTGGGCAAAGGGAGTACATTTGTGGTGAAATTGCCATTATATCGAGAGGAGGATGAATAAAGATGATCGAGGAAGAAAAAATTGCCGAAGAAGAGGCAGACTGCGAAGAAATGGCAGAAATGGCGTCTAAATACGGTTACGACATCCTCTGCGATGACGGCGTAAACGAGGTCGCCGTTTTGCCAAATAATGATGAGGCAGATCCCAACTGCGATCGCGCGGCGAAGTTAGTCAAAAGATTTGGCTATGATGTAGTTTGCGGCGTAGAGGAAGAATAAAAAAGCCCTGTTTCGCGATGATATGATAAAATGATGGTAGACGCTTTTTTGCGTCTACCATCATTTTATCATATCACTAAGGCTGCTTTTTTAGTACGCTCAATATTCATTTTCACTTAAAGCCCGATAGGAAGCGTATCCCAGATAGTCGCGCTTGGTATAATCAAACAAAACTACCCTTGCGCCAAATTTAGCAATATGACTCACCCTCGCCAGCGCCTTGCCCTCACGCCTTTCCAGCTCGGGCCAAAATTTCTGCAAGTTATCCGCATGTTTATAAAACTCGACATAGTTTTCTTCCACCGGCAAACTTTCCAAGCAAAGCGGCTGTTTTTTCGGCTTCTCATGCAGACACAAATCAAATTTGAGCGCATAAGCTAATTCTTGTAAATCAACCCTGCCCTCCGCCGCACAGAAACGGTAAAGCATATCTGCCAAGCCCAAAGTATTATGATTGATTAAATGCAAGCCCTCGCTAACCCACCAGTCGCCGAACGCCTCATAAAAGCTAAACGCCCTTGAGTAACCGGCGGTAACAAGCTCAATCGTAAAGGGAAATTTGCCGCTGTTATAGTATTTTTCCAGCACATCCTCCACGCCTTTCAAGCGCACAATCTCCTCGGCGGTAATATATTTCGTGCTCAAAACCTCATAGGGCGCATAGGGCAGATAGGCGATTCTATGCTCGTTACGCTTTAAATAAAGCTCTGTGCCTTTTAACACTTTTAAAAAACCTAACTGCAAAGTATGGGGTCTAAGCGCATAAACATTATCAAAGGAATGACCGAACGACTCGTAGTTCTCATACGGCAGTCCCGCTATCAAATCCAAATGCAGATGAATATTATTATTTGCCCTTAATTCCCGCACGATCGGCGCTAAGGTTTCAAAACTCACATGCCGGTTAATCGCCTTGATCGTCGCAGAATTGGTCGATTGGATGCCGATTTCAAACTGCATTAATCCGGGACGCACCGTTTTAAGAAAATCCAGCATCTCGCGGGACAAAATATCTGCCGTAATTTCAAAATGAAAATTAGTCGCGCCGTTATCATGCGCGGCAATATAGCGCCAAATCGCCAAAGCATGCTCGCGCTTGGCATTAAAAGTACGGTCGATAAATTTGACCTGCTTGGGGCACGCCTGCAAAAACAAATCCAAATCACGATACACCTGCACAAGCGGACGGAAACGCAGCACCTTTTCGATTGACGATAAACAATACGCGCAGCGGTAGGGACAGCCGCGGCTCGACTCGTAATAAATTATCTTGTCCGCGCAGTCGCGCAGATCCTCCTCGTAGGGAAAAGGCAGCTCTGCCATATCCACTACCCCGTCTAACGGCGGCGTGCTCACGATTTCCCCATTTTCGCGGTAGTTAAGCGCCGCAATCCCGCTTAAATCGGGATGATCGCGTTCTAATTCGTCCAAAAGCTTTGTAAAAACTTTCTCCCCCTCACCCGTCATCACCAAATCGCACTCGAGGTTTTCTCTTAAAAATCCTTTCGCATCATAAGACACCTCCGGCCCGCCTACGCCGATAAAAATTTGCGGACGCATAACTCTCAAAGCCTTGATCAAATGCAGCGTCTCCTCGATATTCCAAATATAGCAAGAGAAAAAGACGTAATCCGCATTTGTGAGAAAAATTTCACGCAAAATCACCTCTAATGGCTGATTGATCGTAAATTGCTTCACCGCCAGATCATGCCGTTTCTCATTATCGTGATATTTGCTGAGCATTTCAAGCGCCAGCGACTGGTGCGAAAATTTGGAGTTTAAGGTCGCAAGCAAAAATTTTTTCATAAATAAACCTCGCAATAAAATATTTTTTAAAATCAAGCGGCTATTTAGCGCAAAAAATCCGAAATTCCCTTGCTTTACTCTGAAAAACATGCTATAATCAAAGAAATGGTTGCTTAAAGGAGGGAAATCCGATGACTCATATCAAAACCATTAGCGTGCAAAATTTGCAGAGCACTGTGAAAAACGGCGGCTGCGGCGAATGCCAAACCTCCTGCCAGTCTGCTTGCAAAACTTCCTGCACCGTTGGCAATCAAGCTTGCAAAAATGCCTAACGCATTAATAAAACCACCAGAGCTTTTGCTTTGGTGGTTTTTTCAAATTATCGTACTTTGACGAATATTTTTTGATTCCAGCAATCTACGCACTCTTTAGTCGACATATCGCACATACTTTTAGGGCAGTCGTGATTGATATCATACTCCAGCTGGCGCGGGCAGCACGGGGGCTCCGGAGCTTTGGCTACAAAGGGATATTTTTTCTTCGCGTCCTCCAAAACGCTTACATAATCCATATGCTTATCTGCCCAGGCCTGCAAAAGCGGCAGCTCCTTGCAAACGTCTACCGTGCGAGATGAACATAATGATTTAATCGGGCAGCTGAAGCAGGAGGTTTGCGATTGACATAGCGCCGCACGCACCTGCATATAATCGTCGGTTTTAATACAATCTAACCACTCGGACATTTTTTCCACCTCATTTTTCATAAATTAAAATATAAATCCTGTAATAAGTATAACCTATTTTGCACAATTTTTCAAACAAAACAAAGAGGAAAATATACTTTTAATCAAAAATATATTTATCAAGCAATAAAAAATATTTTTTATTTATTCCGTTTTACTTATAGTTTATGTAGGGAAGTATACTTTTTTGCAAGTTAAAAAAAGAAAAAACATAAAAATCTTTTTCGTTAAGAGGGTTAGGGGGGATCCGACAGCGTACCCCATTGGGTATTCCCCCCCTTAAACCCTCTTAACAATCACCCTAACCCCCTTAAAACGGCCGCTCAAACGCCGCGG
>QAKL01000090.1 GCA_003343815.1 Clostridiales bacterium | reverse complement strand
AAGCCATCGCGATGATGCGATCGCCGTTTTGGTCGCGGTATCTGTACAGATCGTCGATGATCTGCTCCTCCACCGCGTATTTGTCGCGCGGATCGACGATACCGAATTCATCTCTGCCTTTCAAATTGATCCAGATATAACTGGTGCGAATAGCTACTGCTTTGGTTTTGGAGAAATCGACTTCGGTAGTGTCGTTGCCGTTTTCATCCTTTTTCATGACTGTCCAGCCTAATTCACGCATAATCCCGGCACTCAAACCGCCGCCGGTGCCTAATCTTGCCGGTGGTTTGTCATGGATCTGCTCACCATGGTCACTGGTCACGATAATCGTCCACCCCTCATCAAGCAAATGCAGGAATGTCCCGATATATTCATCTGCTACCTCATAAGTTTTGTCGATCTGCTTCTGCCACTCGGCTTCAGGCTCGGCGTTAGGTTTCTGCAAAGCATAATTCCAGAACTGGTGCGCCGAATGATCAATGAAATGATGATGGCAGAAAACTACCTCGATACCTTTTTCAGCAATCATATAATTGATCGCTCTGGACTGCCACAAAGCATTTTCTCTCCAGCTCGGAGTCAAAATCTTTTGCGCAAATTCCAAACTCGTGCCGCCCATCTGGGTAAACGGCGGCACATAGCCGCAGTTAGCGATGACATCTTTATAGATAGATTTCGGCGACCAGCGATCATCACAGTCTACCTTGAAAGCGGTCGACATCCACATTCTGACCTTGGAGCCGTCCTCAGCTAACTCTAATAATTTATACCAGCGAGTAGCCATAGTCTTTTTGCCGTTATCGAGGCACTCATCTAAGACATCCGTCGCAATTTTCTCGCCCTTTAAAGTACACAATTCTTGCGCGTCTTTTTTAGATTTATAAACTTTGACGGTGTCATATTTGCCCTCGGCATTTTTCAAAATGAGGCAGGGACGACGCAAATGCCCACCGGCAGTATAAGTCACAAACTCTAAAGCTCCTTCCGGTACTTCAAAGCCCCAGTTAGCCGGGATGACAATCGCACTCTCTACTTTGTCAAATGGTACTTTAGATAATTTGCCGCTGCCCACATCAGTATTATGAAACTCGACATTTTTAATGCGCTTCATTTTATAGCGATTGAGCAAAAATTCCTGTTTATTTTCTGCAGTAAATTTGAAATCGTCGTATTTATGCTCATCCTCTTTTTCATCTTCTTCTAAATCTAATTTATCAATAACGCAATCAGTAGCCGCATCTCCTAAATTTTGCGAGCTTACATGGTCGATGAAATTGTTTTCTTTAAAATCCTTAGACGCAACCACATATTTTTCAATGTCGATATTAGCGATAGAATAATTGACACTGGCCGGCTGGGTACCGTCGACTACAAATAAATTCTCGCTCTGGCTGGTTGGAGGCCACGAAGAGCCCGGCCACTGCCAAACTAAAGTTTTTTTACCAGCTTCCGCTGTGACATTCCACAACTGCTCAGCTTGGCATAAACGCGAATCCAGTCCGTAAATAATCGTATCGATAGCATCCGGCGCCTGATTCCAGAAGTCCGTCACGCCATGAGTCCCCGGATAGCAGCCGCAAGCCAAAGTCGTCCACTGTGCCGGAGTGATAGTCGGCATCGCACCTAAAAGCTCCAAATCTGCTCTAGCCGCACCACTTTCAATTAATTTTTTTACATTGGGCATCTTACCCGCATCCATCATTCTCTTAGTGGTATACGGCTCCATCCCGTCAAGTCCCAAAACCAACACTTTATTTCCGTTTGCCATAAAAATTACCTCCCAAAATTTTTTTCATTTGTCTAAAGTTTGAGTCATTACCGACGGCCGTCTTGCAATGTGTTTGTTCTTGCTTGTTGAATTTATTATACTATTTTTCTTATGTATTTCATATCGCTTTTGCAGTATTATAAAAAATTTTTTCTTTTCAATTGCAAACGTCTTTTATTTTTCCACTTCGTAATTGCGAATTTATTTATAATTGCGATTGATTTTATATTTATTTTATTGTAGAATATATTTGTAAAATATTTTAGACGGAGTGATTCATTTATGGCTGTAGATTTAGAAAACCCGAATACATTCGGCTCATATGAGCTTTATAACGAAAAAATCGAAACTTTCTTTTTAGAAAATCACGTTTCCAAAAAAACTTTTCACAAAGGCGACCACATTGACGAGGTCCGCAAAAACGTCGTGGCCTACATCCAGCAAGGCTACAATAAAATCTATTCTGTTAACGAAAACGGCAACGAGCGCTTTACCGGCTTTATGCCGCAATATTCTATCCTCCTACGCTCGCCCGGTATTTCTTTGCTCAATAAATACTCCGTCGCCGCCACGACAGTCGTCATTTATTACGCCTCGCTCCATGAATATTTAGAATTTCTCGCAAAATCACCGGAGCTTATTTTGTATCAAATTTACGAGCCTTATTACCGCCGCAATTTTAATGATTTGCCGCTTTTGGAATCGCAAAACCAAATTGCCAAAACCAAAGTTTATATTTACCTGCACTATTTAGCTATGCGTTTCGGCAAAACCTCCGCTGAGAACGCGCAAACCGTCATTATAAATAACGCTCCTACCTTAAAAGATATCGCCCACTATAACGACATTCATCCCAATAATGTCGTCACTTTCTTTAATGAGCTCAAAAAGAAAGGCGTAGTATCTAAAATCAAAGATCGTTTGGTTATTCATCGTATGGATTTATTAGAGCAAGAAATAGCCGCTTTGAAAAAATAATTTGCAAATTTCATAAAAAAATAAGGATACCAAACGGTATCCTTATTTTTTTTATGAAAAAGAGATGTCTATTTAAAAAAGAAAACCTGCAATGTGATAACCGACAAAGATATAGGTAAAGAGCGCAATAAACAACATCGGTAAGAACAAAGTCTCGATTTGTTTAAACGATACCAAATCTTTGCGTGCATGCAGCATACCGCAGTACGGCGAAGCTGCCGGAGTCAAAATTGCCACAAATACGATCATGCAAACAGTCATGCAGAGCACTGTCGGATCGATGCCCGGATACTGGTCGGTAAATGCCAAGACAATCGGCAAAACAACCGTCGCCATACCGGCGTTGTTGGCAAAGTTGGTCGTCACGATAGCGAAAGTCAAGATAATCGCTACAAAGACCATATCGGAGTGACCGCCTAAAATCGGCTGTAAGAACTGTACCAAGAAAGGTTTAATACCGGTCGAAGCATTGGTCAAAGCGTTGCAACCGTATAATGCGGCGGCTACTAAGAAAAATACATCCCAAGAGAAAGATTTCTTAGCTACACCTTTTAAACTCAAAAGCGGTTTACCCTGATAAGGAATAATCATTAAAACAGTCAAGCAGAAGACCAAAATACCGGTCAAACCTACGTTATTTAAGAACTTAACCAAAGCTAATTCTTTGCTCATAATGCTCGGGATCAGCATTGCCACGATAAAGAAAATAATAGTCGCGAAAATCATTTTCTGCTGGAAGTTCATTTTCGGTAATTTTTCGCCCATGATGTCTTCGACTTTCATATTTTTGAAACCACTGACATCCGGTTTAATTACTAAGCGGACAAATACCAAAAACAAAGCTAACAAGATGATCGCCATGATGATATTGTACGCAATAAAGGCAGTGTAATTGACATCGGTGCCAAAGTTATTGACAAATGCGCTGACTACGACATAGGAAGCACCTTTAAACGGCAGCATCGGCTGGCCTAAAGTAGCGCCCAAATAAATACCGCAGATCATGGTGTAGAAAATTTTATCACCCGGCTGATAGCCGAATTTACGGCACACATCCTCAGCGATCGGCCAGAGGATTAATAAAGATGCCAAAGCTTGCGTTAAACCGGAAATAATGGTCGAGCAGAAAAATAAGATGAAAGCGAACACATACGGACGGTCTTCCAAGAATTTTCTGGTCATAAAGAAACGGGTGATATACTGCGTGCAGCCGACATACTCGACAGCAGCAAACAAGAACATGCAGAGCATAACGGTGATAACAGTTTCCGAACCGAATGCATTCATAAATAAAGTTTTAACCGCAGCATAACCGGTCTGCTCCGGGATATAGCCACACATCGCGATCAACATCAAGCCAAGCAAGCTGGGCCAGATCGAGTCAACCGCACTCCATAAATACACCATACCGATAAAGACACCCAAGACATGCATACCTACCTCGGTGATAGGCTCAATAGGTGATAATTGCGGGAAAAGAAACATAAAACCAAGACCGATGGCCAGATGCAGCCAATATGTCCAATGGACTTTTGCGGTAGATGTGTTATTTGCTGTGCTCATTTCTACAGCTCCTTTTCGATAGAATTTTTTGAATAGACAAATTTTTATTTCTTCATCAACTGTCTGTTACAGTCTATTCTCACTAAACAAGTAATATTTCTTCCGTCCTTATGGACGAAAGAAATATTAAATTTATTAGAAGTTTTTTTGAGAGGATTAACGATTAAAACGGAGCATTGTCCTCTGTGACGCAAGCATCAACCTTGCCCGGCCAGCCCCAAGTACCTGCTACGGTGACCACATCGGTGATCTCACCCGAAGCAGCGCCAGGTACGCGGAATTTCTTATTGTCTAATTGTTTGATTTCAGTTTCTACCGGTTTCGGCACCTGCGGTACATATTCGTACGGGTAACGATAAGCACGGTAAATCTGCTGCGGATTCAGATCAAACGGAGCGACAAACTCCCAAACCAACTCTTTTTCCGGAGTTACTTCGAAAATACGAGTGAAGCAGCCTTCAGTTACCAAAGTATTGCCGTTCGGCAGTCTCTGCGCGCTGGAAATAAGCGGGCTGTAGAATTTCGGTTTGGAAACCATCGGATTCATGCCACCCCAAGTATCGCCGGTAAAGGACCAAACCAACTCCAAAGTAATCGGGTTGATCTCGAGTACACGGGAGTGGTCGCGCAAATCGGTTTTGGTACCGTCTTTAGAAGTACGGCTCGGGAAACCATAACCTGCATAACCGCCGTTATCGAAAATTAAGATGTTGCCGGCACCGGGTAAACCCTGCGGAATCATATGCGCATGGTGCATACCGATGATCTGACCGATCATTCTCAACTCGCGGCTCTCGGTGAAATCAGGACCCATCTTCCAAACGATTTTGCCGGTCTCATGGCTGATGATCGCCAAAATATTAGCCTCGCGGGAGTCCCAAATAATATTATCCGGATGAAATCTTTCATCACCCTGGTCATACCATTTGTTCGGTCCGAGGTAGCTTGCGCAGTTAATGTGCATCCAGTCAGACTGACCGCCGCCGTTATGATGATAATTCGGGTTACGGAAGAGGACGTTTTTCTGTTGCTCGGAGAAGCCTAATTCTCTGAAGTGATCGCTGACGTTCCATTTCCAGATGATGTTGCCCTCCCAATCGACCTCGATGATGCAGTCGTCGAGCAAACGTTTATCGGAAATTTTATGGTTGTACAAATCTTCGTGGCACAAAATCAAAGTTTTGCCGCCGTCTACTTTCGGCTCCATACCCGGAACATAGTAACCGACCGGATTGCCCTCACGCTGATAATCATGATGCTGACGAGCGATCCAGTATTTTTTGTCACCTTCTTCGAAGTATTCTTTTTTATTAAAGCTCCAAACGATATTGCCGTCCCAGTCAATTTGCGTGACATCGCTCATATCCTGATAGCCAAAATCAGAATTACGTCTGCCTAAAGAACCCATGATGTAGCCGCCGGGGAGCATT
Organism: Clostridiales bacterium; assembly: GCA_003343815.1. Classification (GTDB taxonomy): domain Bacteria; phylum Bacillota; class Peptococcia; order Peptococcales; family Peptococcaceae; genus QAKL01. The sequence goes on along the minus strand of QAKL01000090.1, from coordinate 1,264 downwards.
TTGTTGGGGAAGCCCTGAAAATCTTTCCAGTTGCGAATTACATTACCGTTCATGTCAATCAAAATAGCGCCCAAACCTGCGCCGACCATTAAAGTATAGCCGCTGTAAGCTTTTTCTGGATTGTAAACTGTGACGCCGGTAGGATAAACATTTGGTGTACCCATAATAATACCTCCTATATATTTATTTATTGTTATTAGTAAAGCCCTTGTTAAGGAATGCCTTAAGCTTTATCTTTACTATAATCATAATTAAATCACACTCAAAGGTAAATAACACGGGTTAAACTCTTAAAAATTTTATCCCATTATTTTTTGTATCTGTAGCTGATGGTTTCAAGGTGATGCGCCAGATTTTCCAAACGTTCCATATCGGTGATCTCCAAGCCGTTCTTTCTTTTTTTGATGATCTCCTCTTCCTTGAGCTTGCCCATAATCCGCGAAATAGTCACCGCATGTACTCCCAGCTGATAAGCTAAATCGATATTCTTCGGAATATCCTTAATCAAGCAAGCGCCGTTTTTCCCTTCGCTTTGCTCCAAAAGATACATGCAGACCTTGGCTACCGTGTCCTTGTCCTGACGGACGCGATACATATCCAATAAATGCGTATAATTATCCATCGCATAGCGCACGATCGACTCCAGAGCGTCCCTATCCTGATAAGCATATTTCAAAAAAGACTGCACCGGAATCTGAATACACTTGCAGTCCGTCTTGGCAATAAACGAGCTTTGCGCTACTTTCGGCTGATCCACCTCGGCGCTGTAAATAATCAACACCCCGATCACCGCCTCAATCTCATGCTTCATGTGATCGCTTTTGATAGTAAGCGTCGTTTCCAATCCGCGCTCTGTTAAGACATTACGATGCACGATCCCATCTATCAAATAATACACATAGCGAATCGCCTCACCTTGATTAATCAGCGTCTCACCTTTTTTAAACATCTTGACACTCGCTCCTGGCAAAGTCATGTAATCCATCCGTCCATCTCCTTCAATCAATCTTTTTTCTATATTTCATATTTCGACTTCGTGCGCCTCATTCCTTTTCTCATACTTGATTTTAGCAAATATTTGCACACTAATTTTCACAAAAGCAATTAAAATAATTTTTCCATATCTTACGTGAAAAAGCTTGACTTTAACCCATATATCATATATAATTGAAACGTTCTGATAAATTTATGCGGGCCTATAGCTCAGGGGTAGAGCATCCGGCTCATAACCGGACGGTCCTTGGTTCGATCCCAAGTGGGCCCA
>QAKL01000100.1 GCA_003343815.1 Clostridiales bacterium | reverse complement strand
GTCCGCGTCTACACCGACAGCTTTAATGAGGATAATGAGCAGGATTTCTACTTTATCAAAGAAAACTTTCCCACTGTTGAGATTAATGCCACGGTTAATTTCAAGATGCGCTTCGTCCCGCGCGAAAACGCAGAAAAAGTATTAGCGATCGGGCAAAAGGCGGCTTACTTTAATAACACGCCCTATTTCGTCAATACTGTAGAAAACAGCGGTTTTTACGGCTTTAGCGGCATTTTAAAAATGCTTGATTTAATTAGAGAAGCTTATCGTGAACCGAAAGACACTGAAAAATTAGTACAAATGAAAGCCTGGGGGTGTGAATTGATATGAAACAGACAGCAGCCTTTATTCCCTGCTATTCTTCCGATACTTTCGGCGTCTGCTCCGCTTTGTACGAATTAGGCGGGCTTGTCGTCATGCACGATGCCTCCGGCTGCAACTCGACCTACCACACCCATGACGAGCCGCGCGCTTACTACATGGACAGCGCCGTTTATGTCACCGCTTTGGACGAAACACAAGCCGTCATGGGTGCCGATGAGGAGGTCATTAGCGATATCATTACCGTATCGCAAGAAATCAATCCTGCCTTTATCGCTATTTGCGGCACGCCGATCCCGATGATTACAGGCGTGGATTTTAATGCCTTAGCCAAAATGTGCGAGGCACGCACAGGAATACCCTCTTTCGGTTTTGCCACCGACGGGATGCACTCCTACTTACCGGGCATCGCCCAAGCCTACCAAGCCTTAGCACGCCGCTTCATCGAGCCTTGCGCGAAAAAAATTCCGCTTAGCGTTAATATTTTAGGCGCGACACCTTTGGATTTCTCCGTAAACGGGCAAATCGAGGATATCAAAGCTTGGCTTACGGCAAGCGGTTTCACTGTCAACTCCTGCTGGAGCATGGGCTGCTCTTTAGAGGAAATCAAGCGCTCGGCACAGGCAAGCGTCAATTTAGTCATTTCCTCGGCAGCTTTAACCACCGCGAAAATTCTCGAAAAGGAATATCATATCCCCTACGTCGCAGGTGTCCCCTACGGTGTGAAAGGAGCCGCTCTTTTAGCCGAAAGTTTGCGCGAAACCTCAATAAGCGGTAAATCTATGGTAAGCTACCAAGCAGACACAAGCGAAGCTGATTATGCCATTATCGGCGAGGGTGTCACAGCTGGTTCCTTGGCTCATGCACTATCTTTAGAAAAAGGAATTAAGGCGCAGGTGATCTGCCCCTTGGAATCCTCGCCCGAGTTACTGCGCAAAGGCGATAAACGCATCTCCTCCGAGGAGGAATTAATAACCGTTTTAGCCGATTTTACAGCCGTCATTGCCGATGATTTGTATAAACCGATCGTGCCTGAAAGCGCCAAATTTTACTCCCTGCCCCACGAAGCATTTTCAGGGAGAATGTATCACGACAAATTGCCAAATTTAATTAACAAATCATTATAAATTTCACCAAAAAGGAGAATTATCATGAAAAAAATGAAGAAAGTCATCAGTATCTTATTAATCCTTACCTTTGCAGTAAGCTTAGCTGCCTGCGGAGGCGGCGGACAAACTGCCGATAACGGCGAATACATCACCGTCACCGACCATTTGGATAAAGAAGTCCAAGTCCCTGCCAACGCCGAGCGTATCGCTGTTTGCGGAGTCTGGCCCTTACCGTCCGTTTTAGCTGTCTTTTTTAACTCTGCCGAAAAAATCGTCGGTATGCCCCCGCAGTGCATGACTGCCGCCGAAAACAGCTTGTTAGGCGAATTGTATCCGGAAATCTTAAACGCTTCCACTACCTTTGCCGAGGGCAACGAACCTAATATTGAGGAACTTTTAAAATTAGAGCCCGACATCGTCTTCTATAATGCTTCTACCCCTTCGGTCGGCGAGCAATTAGAGCAGGCAGGCTTGCCAGCAGTTGCCGTCTCCGTCAACAAATGGGACTATGACTGCATCGAAACTTTGGACAACTGGATCGCTCTTTTAAGTGAAATTTGGCCGGATAACGACCGCACCGAGTTAGTTCACGAGAAAAGCTCCGAAATTTACAACATGATTCAGGAGCGCACCGCTGATTTAACCGATGAAGAACGGGCGAAAGTTTTCTTCCTCTTCGGCTACGGCGAGACTAATATCGTCACCTCCGGCGAGCATTTCTTCGGTCAGTGGTGGTGTGACGCTGTAGGCGCTATTAACGTTGCCAACGAATTAAAAGACGACAACTCCGTGCAGGTCAACATGGAGCAGGTATATGCTTGGAATCCTGACACAATCTTTATTACTAACTTCACCACCGCGATGCCGGAGGATTTAAAAGATAACACTATCGGCAATTACGACTGGAGTGTGGTGGACGCTGTCGAAAACGACCGTTTATACAAGATGCCTTTGGGTATGTACCGCAGCTACACCCCCGGTGTGGATACGCCGCTTACCTTGCTTTGGATGGCGCAGTGCACCTATCCTGATTTATTCAGCGATATTGATTTGACTAAAGAAGTCAAAGATTACTACAAAGAAGTATTTGATGTCGAGTTAACCGACGATCAGGTAGCGCAGATCTTTACCCCGACCGCTGCCGCATCGGCTTATTAATAAAAACATTACGAGGTGATTATTATGGGACTCAATGATACCCCCAGCGGAGAAAGATTGCACATAGGTTTTTTCGGACGGCGCAACGCCGGTAAATCTTCCTTGGTTAATGCCGTTACCGGTCAGGATTTAGCCGTAGTATCCGATGTTTTAGGCACGACGACGGACCCTGTATATAAATCAATGGAGCTTTTGCCCTTAGGTCCGGTCATGATTATCGACACCCCCGGCTTTGACGATACGGGGCATTTAGGCGAATTGCGTGTCAAGAAAACCAAAAATGTTTTAAACAAAACCGACATTGCAATTTTAGTTGTCGACGCCCAAAGCGGACTTTCCGACTGCGACCGCGAATTAATCGCCTTATTTCAAGCGAAAAATATCCGCTATATCGTAGTTTACAACAAAAGCGATTTACTCGCGAAAATCCCCCAAGCAGGAGCGCATGAGATTTACGCCAGTGCCCAAACGGGATTAAACATTTTCGAATTAAAAGAGTTAATCGGTGCAACCGTCCCGGCGGATTTGCACCCCACTCCCTTGATCGCCGATTTAGTATGTCCTAACGATTTCGTCGTTTTAGTCGTCCCGGTCGATAAAGCCGCGCCGAAAGGCCGCTTAATCCTGCCGCAGCAGCAGACGATTCGCGATTTGTTAGAGGCCGGCGCCGTATCCGTCGTCGTAAAAGAAACGGAATTAGCCGAGACATTAAAAAATATCGGCAAAAAACCAAAAATGGTCGTCACCGACAGCCAGGCCTTCGCTGAGGTTTCAAAAGTAGTGCCTTTAGATATTCCCTTGACCTCCTTTTCGATCCTCATGGCGCGCTACAAAGGCTTCCTCGAGGACGCTTTAACCGGAGTAAGTGCCATCGACAATTTAAAAGACGGCGATACCGTGTTGGTCGCTGAGGGCTGCACCCATCACCGCCAATGCAACGACATCGGCACCGTAAAAATCCCCCGCTGGCTCAAAGAAAAAACCGGCAAGGATTTAAACTATGTCACCGTCTCCGGCACCGAATTCCCCGACGATCTCTCGCCCTATGCTTTAGTCGTCCACTGCGGCGGCTGTATGCTCAAAGAGCGCGAAGTCACCTACCGCAGTCACTGTGCTGTCGATCAGGGCGTGCCTATTACCAATTACGGCATCTTGATCGCCCATGTGACCGGGATTCTCAAGCGTTCCTTAGAAGTGCTGCCGGATATGGCTGCAAAAATCAAATAAATTACTAAGCCGAGAATGATTCTCGGCTTTTTTCTTGCAAAAACCTTGCCAGGGCGCCGATTTAATGCTATAATTGGCATAATAATTTATAAGGAGGAATATTTATGCAGCATTTTTTACCCGCAGATATTTTATTACCCAAAAAAGATTTTGAAAAATGGGCTGTCATCGCCTGTGACCAATATACTTCCGAGCCTGCGTACTGGCAGGCTGTTGCCGAAAATGTCGGCTCTGCCCCCTCCGCGCTCAATATCATGCTCCCGGAGATTTTCTTGGAGGACGAGTCGGAGAAACGTATCGCCAAAATCAATCAAACCATGCAGGAATATTTAGCAGGCGGCGTATTTAACGAATACAAAGACAGTATGATTTATGTGGAGCGCACCCAAGCCGACGGCAAAGTCCTCCACGGCGTCGTGGGCGCGATTAATTTAGCCGAGTATGACTACACCATCGGTGCCAAAGCCCTCATTCGCGCCAGTGAAAAAACAGTTCTAAGCCGTATCCCGCCCCGCGTCGCTATTCGCAAAGACGCGTCCTTGGAAATGCCGCATATTTTGCTTTTGGTAGACGATCCCAAGTTTCAGGTCATTGCGCCCCTAACTGCGCTAAAAGATAATTTTCAAAGCGCTTACGATTTTGAATTAATGCAGGGCGGCGGTCATATCGCAGGTTATTTTCTCTCAAAAGAAGCCATTACCGCCGTACAAAACGCGCTCGAAAGCTTAATCGCAGGAGCTGATGAGCCAATGCTATTCGCCGTAGGAGACGGCAATCACTCTCTCGCTACTGCCAAAGAATGTGCTAAATTAAATGCAGATAATCCCTTAGCCCAGCAGGCTCTGGTTGAAATCGTCAATATCCACGATGCCGCTTTAGAGTTCGAGCCGATTTACCGTGTGCTCTTTAACTGCGAGCCGGAACAAATCATTAACGATTTCGTCGCAGCTTTAGGCGGCGAATACACCGGCAGTGACGCGCAGAAATTCCGCACCGTAACCAAAGCAGGTTCGCGCGAAATTTCCGTGCGCCCCACGGCGAAACTGCCTGTCGGCACTTTACAAAAATGGCTGGATGAATATTTAGCCGACAAACCGGAAATCGCCGTTGATTACATTCACGGCATCGACTCTACCGAGAGCATTTGCGCGAAAGAGCACACTTTAGGCTTTATTTTCGATGGTATGGGCAAAGACGAGCTTTTCCCCGCTATCGAGACAGACGGCTCGTTACCGCGCAAAACCTTTTCTATGGGACACGCTTATGACAAGCGCTACTATATCGAGTGCCGCAAAATCAAATAACAATCGCCTAACCGCACCTAAAAAGTAAAGCATCCGCCATACAGCGAATGCTTTACTTTTTTTCGGCAAAATACGCAATAATATCCTTACGCGTGACTATGCCGATAAACATCTGCCGATCATCGACTACCGGCACGAAGTTCTGCCGCAACGCCAGATTCAGCAAAGAATGCATATCCGCATAAATATTTACCGCCTCGTTATCTCTACCACGCTTAATTTCGCAAATATTAATTTTTTCCGTATCCTTAATATTAAAATTATTCCCCTGCCACAGCGCCCATAGCAGGTCACCCTCCGTAACAGTCCCTAAATAATGTCCCTCTTTATCCAATAACGGCACGGCAGTATAGCCGTAGTATTTCATTTTTTCCAAAACCTGACGTACAGAATTGCTTTCATCGACATGTGCCACTTTTTCTTTGGCGGTTAAAAAAAATAAAATATTCATTTTTTTCACTCCCCGAATAATCTAAGCTAAACCTATATTCGCCTCAAAATGCCAAAAATCCTTTAGCGGACACCAAAAAGGAATAGGCAAGCGCCTATTCCTTTTTTACGCCCGAAGGCTTAAATTATTCTAAGATCTCGGAAACAACGCC
>QAKL01000110.1 GCA_003343815.1 Clostridiales bacterium | reverse complement strand
GCTAAGGAGGATAATCCTCTGCTTGGCAGTCTTTACAGTCAGATCATCGCCCCTATTATCGCCGAGGGCGACCCGATAGGCGCAGTGATCTTAGCATCTAAAGACGAAGGCAATAAAATGGGCGATCTGGAATTAAAATTAGCCGAAACAGCCGCCTCATTTTTAGCGAAACAAATGGAGCAATAAAATGAACCGCTTGTGCCGTGTGCACAGGCGGCTTTTTTATTTATCTATCGCAGCGAAAAATTCCTCGATATTTCTGAGCGCCGTTTCCTCCAAAATACTTAATTTTCTTTCATCACAGGGATAAATGATAAAATTAGTCAAATTTTCATTAAAATCCGCTATTTCTTTTTCTACTAAAACTCCGTTTAAAATATACGGATCATTATAAAACACTAAATGCGGCGCAATTGTCAAAAATTTTTGTCTCACCATGACATTTTTTAAAATATCATAGCTGCTGAAAGTACAAACAGAATCAAAAGAGTGAAAATCTGCATAAAAAGCATTTTCATTTGGCAAAGTAAAGGCATGCATCAAGGCGACCTGGCTGCTGCGCATTTTTTCGACAGTCAGCGTCTCCTCTACCAGCGGATGATCCTGCGGCAGATAGGCCATCATTTTATCGTCATAAAGAGCTTTGCAGTTAAATCCGTAATTTTTAGCCTCTAAAACCAGCGGCCAATATTTTACCGAGCTTAAAGCACCAAAACCGACCTTATATCCGCCAGACACTAAATGTTTGACGATATTTTCCGTTTGCACATCATAGATATGGATACCGGCTTTCGGATAATTCATCTTAATTTTTTGCACCACATTTGGAATCGCGGCGAAACTGCCGGCAGGATATGAAGTAAAATGCAAATGCTGATTAATCAACGAATCAGTACAAGTGCTCATTTCTTTGATTCTTTTGCTGTGCAGCAATATTTCCCACAATTCCGGCATAATCTTTTCGCCGAATTCCGTCAGTCTGATGCCTTTATTATTGCGGTAAAAAATTTCTCCGCCTAATTCGTGCTCGACTGCGCTGATTGCCATGCTCAAAGTAGGCTGACCGATAAATAAATTCTGCGCTGCTTTCGTAATTGAGTTGCAGCGCGCGGCTTCAATGATGTACTCTATATGTTCCAGACGCATGATTATCTCCTTTTTTGATACTTTATATAATAAATTATAACAGATAATCAGACTGCCCGCAAGCCTTTTGAAATTTTAGCACAAAAAAACTACAGCATAAACTGTAGTTTTTTTGTTTATTATAATAAACCAATCAAACTCCAATACGGTACTGCGGCGACCATAAGGAAAATAATGCTGATTAACATTTTGACCGCTCCGAATTTGATAAAGCTGCTCATTTTAATCATGCCAAAGGAATAGTATACCAGATAGATAGCATATTCATACGGGAACAAAAGTTGATCCAAACCATGATTAAAAGCATACAGCATCGGATACGGACTCATATTTAATGACAAAGCAATCTCTGTCAGGGAAGTGCCGAAAGCCGACATTGCCGCTAAAGGAGTTAAAAAGAAGTTAGCTAAAACACCCATCGTCCAAGTCAGAGCAATGATGCCGACCTTACCCATATTCTGCATATACGGCAGAATGATTTGCACGACAGTTTTGCTGATGCCGGTGCTGGCGGCGACAAAACCGATAGACATACAGGTTACGATGAAAAAGACAAACTTAAAGTTAATCGTGTCGATATCTTCTCTTTTAACGACATCAAAAATCGGAAATGCCAATACTGCCGGTACCAAGACAAAGGCATAGGTGCTGTCAAATCCGACAAAGCCGGAAGCTACAACACAGATAAAAATGATCAGCAAGCCTACGCAGGACAAACGCTGCTCGCGATCCATTTTGCCCAATGCTTTTTTCTCCTCACGGAAAAAATCTTTGCTGTTTAACTCGTGCTCAGGCTTGAACATCTTTTCAACCACAACTACCATAATAAAGCCTAAGAGAATATAAACCGCATTGTGCGTAAAGAATTTTAAAAAGTTCATGGTAATGCTGGCATCTACAGACGAAGCAATGCTAATCAATAACCCAAAGTTACTCGGTACATAAATAAAAAATCCCGGCATTAGATAACCCATCGCCCCGGCTAAGGTAATACCGGCGGCAATATTGGACTGCTTTAATTCCAAAGCACTGCAAATCGCAAAAGCAAAGGTTGCCATTGCCACACAGGATCCTCCGGGTAAGATCAAGTTAAACACCAAACCGAACAAATACATACCCCACAAAATACCGCGATAAGTGCAGTTAGTCACTAATAAGCAAGTATAAGCCAAGCGTTTTAAAATACCGTTACGAATTAAAGTATTAACAAACAAAAACATACCCAATACCTGCCATGGTATGGATTTATACCAGCCGGCAAAAGCCAAACTCCAATCTGCCACTCCGAAAATGATAAACATAAACGGCATAATGATGCAGGGAATATAGTTGTCCACCAATTCAAATGCGAACATCATAATCGTCCACACTGTTATCGCCAAAAATATTTTTTGCTGCGAAGTAAACATTTCAGATGTCGGAATCAGCAAAACAATAATCGGTGCCAAGAAAATGATTGCCCATTTTATTAAATTTTTTGTATTATATCGAGTTGCTCCAGCGCTCATCATCGACTCTCCTCTTTTTATACTTTCTTGAGGAGAAAAATCCCCTCAAGAAAAGTTTCATTAAAATCCGTAGGTGTTGCCCTCTTCTTCCTCATTTTCAAACGCATCTTCCGTTACGCAGGCGTCCATCTTGCCCTCATAGCCCCAGGTGCCTTTGACACTTACTTCGTTTTCAATCATGCCCATTTCAGCGCCCGGCATACGGAAAGTGCTGTTGTCAACTCTCTCGACCGCTACTTCCGTCGGAGTATCAAGCTGCGGCACATAGCTGTACGGATAACGATAAGCACGATAGATATAGCCGTCTTTGGTATTAAACGGTGCGTAATATTCCCAAACTACCTCTTTTTCGGGAGTTACTTCAAATAAACGGCAATCAGAGCCCTCGGTAATTAAAGTATTGCCGTTCGGCAGTCTTTGAGCCGAAGAAATCAATTGGCTGTAAAATTTCGTATTGCCGATAGCCGGGATCATGCCGCCCCAGGTGCTGCCGGTGAATTCCCACTCGACTTTTAAAGTCACGGGATTGATCTCCAAAACACGCGAATAATCTCTTTTGTCGGTTTTTGTGCCGTCTTTCGAAGTACGAGACGGAGCGCCGTATCCTGCCCAGCCGCCATTATCAAAGACTAACAAATTGCCCTCACCGGGTAAACCTTTCGGAATCATATGCAAATGATGCTGTCCGATAATCTGCCCTATTGCACGCAATTCACGCGTAGCCGTAAAATCAGGGCCGATTTTCCAGACGATTTCACCTGTTTTTTTCGAGATAATTGCCAAAATATTAGCTTCTCGCGCATCCCAGATGATATTATCCGGATGAAATCTCTCATCACCGGCGTCATACCATTTATTCGGACCCAAAACGCTCATAGAATTAATGTGCATCCAGTCGCTCTGCCCTTCTTCGCCGATATGATGATAATTAGGATTGCGGAACAAAACATTTTTCTGCTCCTCAGTGAAGCCTAAATCTTTGAAATGTTTATTCACATTCCATTTCCAGACAATATTGCCTTCCCAATCTACTTCAATAATGCAGTCGTCCAGCAATCTTTTGTCGGAAATGCGCTTATTGTAGACATCCTCATGACAAAGAATCAACGTATTGCCGCTGTCGGTTTTAGCTTCCATACCCGGTACATAATAACCGACCGGATTGCCCTCACGCTGATAATCGTGATGCTGACGGGCCAGATAATATTTGTTGCCGCCCTCTTCAATATATTCTTTTTTGTTAAAACTCCAAACGACATTACCATCCCAATCGATCTCGGTCACGTCCGCCATATCCTGATAGCCGTATTGCTCTCTGCGACGGCCCAAACTACCCATGATATGACCGCCGGGCAGCATTTTGTTAGGAAAGCCTTGGAAGTCTTTCCATGTTCTGACCACTTTGCCGTTCATATTAATTAAAACTGCGCCTACATCGACCACTGACATGATCGTATAACCGCTCCAAGCCTTTTGGGGATCATAAATAGTTGTGCCCATCGGATAAACATTTGGTGTACCCATAAATTATTCCTCCTAAAAATATAAATATTTATTTCATATATTAAGGATAGCATAATTTTAAATATCTGTATATCCGCAAAAACGGCATATCTCTATATCAAAAAAATTGATGTTGTATTCAAGTTTATTTATGTTTATACAAAAAAGCCTTGCATCGTACTGGTGCAAGGCTTTTTCAAACTATATTTCATACCAATCTCATACCAAACTTACGCAATTTATGCCAATATCCTCGCGTCGCTTCCTCTGTGGCGCAGATTTTATCTGCGGCGCACAAAATCAGACTTTCGCGATAGCGAGGAATTTTTATTCCTAAGGGGAACATATGCGCAGAAATCATATTTTGCTCCACTAAATTCAACTCAAAATCCCGACTGGCATTTTTTAAAGCAAAACCCGCGTGGATAAAACCGTGCCATTTATGACTTTCGTCCTTTACATGCCAATCGTACAGAAAATAATCATGCAAAAGCGCCCCTCTGACTAAGGCTCGCAAATTGACGCTAATAGAAAAAAGCGCCAGCATATTGGCAATATGCACGCACATCACCGCTACAGTGAGCGAATGAGTGTAAACAGTCGTTTCGCCATGTTGTTTGAATCTTTTTTCTAACTGCATTCCGGCAGAGGCTAAGATATCTCTGCCGTAGAGTTCGATTATCTCCTTAGCATCATTAGGCATATTTTCCACCTTCTTTGGCACGATAGTTTATTTTTTCCTTTTTTGTTTTTTGACAGCCAGCATAAATTTCGGCAAAGCCAATACTCTCTTAAAGCGGCTTGGCTGTTTTATTACGCGGTAAAGCCACTCCAAAGACATTTTCTGCATCCATAAAGGCGCACGCTTTAAATTACCGCTGATGACGTCGAAACTGCCGCCGACGCCCATATAAACCGCAGGCGGCAGTTTGTGCATATGTTCGGTTATCCAGTATTCCTGACGAGGAGCGCCCATGCCGACTAAAACGACCTGCGGGGCTTTCGCGCGCAACTCCTCCATAACCGCATCATTAACTTCCGGGTCTTTCAAAAAGCCGTTATGCGCGCCGATGATCCGGCAATTATAGCGCGCGACAAGCTTTTCTGCCGCTTCCGCTGCGATCCCATCAGCCGCACCCAAAAGATACAATTGCCAGCCCTCCTGCGCCGCCTTTTCGCAAATCGCATAAATTAAGTCAATGCCAGTCACACGTTCTTTTAAAGGTTCGCCCAGTTCTTTGGCTGCCCACACGACACCTGAGCCGTCGGCAGTGACGATGTCTGCTTGATTGATAATTTGCTGCATTTTCGCGTCGTTTTGCGCCATATAGGTGATTTCCGCATTGGCAGTCACGATATAAGCAAGTTTTTTCTGCGCAATCAGCACACCTATTTTCTCCACTACCTCGCTTTGCGCCAAATTATCAATATCTGTTTTTAAAATCCGCACCTTTTGCCCCATCAGTCTTGTCCTCCTGCTATCGGCATAATTACATCTTCAGCCCAATTAAGCCGCACTATTTCCAATCCCGCTTTTTCCGCCATGCGCAATGTCTGCGCCGCGCCGCTTCTCGTTTGCATACTATCCATTGCCACAATCAATCGCCCGCTTTGATTAATCATGTATTGATTACGAAGCATATAGGCTTTTTTCCAATTTTCGCGGGTATCCACCGCCGTAATTTTGGCGGCATTTTGCAAAATATATTGTTGCCTGCGCTGGTATTCGCCGCGCAGATTATCATTATAGCTGTCAAAGGGCTTCGCTATTTCAAGCTTTAGCTCATTTTCGTTTTTGTATTTCAGCACAGCCTCGGCTGCCCACATATCGAGCCCCAAAGCGCCGCCGGTAATAAAATAATCATACCCGTCTATGATAGCCTGCCCAATAGCCAAGTGCAGCTGATTTTTTAACTCTACGCAGCGCTTATCGCTCTCGTCAAATTTCCACGGAAACTTTTGCGGCCGGTGACCGCTGAATGTACAAACCTTCATAAAGCTCTGCCTTTCAAATTAAGGTTCGATAACGGCAATTAATTCTCCTGCCTCGACCTGCTGATTTTCCTTAGCGACGATCGATTTAACCGTACCTGCGGCAGATGAAAGGACATTAGTCTCCATTTTCATCGCCTCTAAGACGGCAATCGGCTGATTTTCGGCGATTACTTCGCCCTCTTTAACCAATACTTTGACTAAAATACCGGGAATATTAGCGCCGATCTCATACGGATTGCTCTCGTCAGCCATCAGTTTGCCCTGCGCCGCTTGCGCAGTCTGTACCGATTTGTCGCTGACCATGATGCTGCGGCGGTTGCCGTTTACCTCAAAGACGACTTGGCGCTTGCCCTCGGCATCTGCCCATTTGATTTCGATTAACTTAACGCTCAATGTTACACCCTCTGCCAAAGCGACTTCATTTTCTTCGCCTTCAGCCAAGCCATGGAAGAAAACCTCGCTGCTCATGTAGCGGAAATTTCCTTTTTCTTCGCGTTCTTTTAAAAATGTTTCGTATACTTTCGGATATAAAGCGTAGCTCAAAATTTCCTGCATGGTGCCTTTTAAGCCGAACTCCTCCTGCAAATGCTTTTGAATCGCCGCAAAATCTTCATCCGGCAATAATTCGCCCGGACGGCAAGTGATCGGCTTGCGGTCTTTTAAGACCAATTTTTGCAGTTTTTCTGGGAATCCGCCCTCCGGCTGCCCCATCATGCCCTCAAAATAAGAAACAATCGAATCAGGGAAATCGATATCCTTGCCTTTTTCATAAATATTTTCCGGCGTTAAATCATTCTGCACCATAAAAATCGCCATATCGCCGACTGCTTTTGAGGACGGAGTAACTTTGACGATATCGCCGAGCATGTCATTGACGGTCTTGTACATATCTTTAACCGCTTCAAATTTATGCCCCAAACCAAAGCTTTCGACCTGCGGTTTTAAATTAGAATACTGACCGCCGGGGATTTCGTACTTGTAAATTTCCGCTGTGCCGAATTTTAAGCCTGTTTCCATTTTGCTATAAATCGGACGGACATAATCCCAGTAGTTGGACAATTTCTGTAAATCATCGACATTGAGCATAGTATCGCGCTTGGTATTAACTGCAGCAGCCACGATGGAGTTTAAAGCCGGCTGACTGGTCAATCCTGCCATCGAGTTAAACGCGGCATCTACTACATCGACACCTGCCTGCGTCGCCATTAAAACAGTCGCGATGCCGTTACCGGAGGTATCGTGAGTATGCAGATGAATAGGAATCGAAATTTCGTTTTTTAACGCCGAAATCAAAGTATAAGCTGCCTGCGGTTTCAAAAGCGCCGACATATCCTTGATCCCCAGCATATGACAACCGAGGTTTTCTAATTCTTTCGCCATTTTCACATAGTAATCCAGCGTGTACTTCTTGCGGCTCATATCCATGATGTCGCCCGTATAGCAGATACAGCCCTCGACGACAGAGTTGGTTTTCAAAGCTTCGTCAATAGCGACCTCCATGCCTTTGATCCAGTTTAATGAGTCAAAAATACGGAATAAATCAATGCCTGCCTGCGCCGACTCGCGCACGAAAGCACGGATAACATTATCGGGATAATTTTTATAGCCGACGGCATTTGCCCCGCGCAAAAGCATCTGGAACAAGACATTGGGGATTTTTTCGCGCAATGTAGCCAAGCGCTCCCACGGAGATTCTTTCAAGAAACGATAGCTCGTGTCAAAAGTCGCGCCGCCCCACATTTCCAAGGAAAACAAATCCTTGCCTAATACGGCATAGGCCGGAGCGATGCGCTCCATATCGACGGTACGCATTCTGGTCGCCATCAATGATTGATGAGCGTCGCGCATAGTCGTATCGGTAATCAAAAGCTTGTCCTGCTTCAAGACCCAATCAGCTAAACCTTTCGGACCTTCTTTGAGCAAAATATCTCTCGTCCCGTTCAAATGCTCAGGTACAGTAAAGCTCGGCACTACCGGGCGCTCAAAACTTGGTTTGTTGCCGTGAGTTTCATTGACCGCCTTATCGCCCAAGAACTGCAATAACTTCAGCTCTTTATTTTTGCTCTTCGGAATATTAAACAATTCAGGCGTTGTCGCGATAAAGCTGGTATCGCATTTACCATGACGGAACAGTTCGTGGTTTAAAACGTTCATCAAAAAGCCGATATTAGTTTTGACACCTTTGATTTTCATTTCACGCAAAGCACGAATAGCTTTATTTATCGTATCGTTAAAGCTGCGGCCGTAAGCGATAACCTTAACGAGCAGACTATCGTAATACGGCGTAATATTTGCCCCCGTATAAGCATTACCGCCGTCCAAGCGGATACCGTTACCCGAAGAAGAGCGGTAAACATTGATAATTCCGTGGTCAGGAGCGAAATTATTATCCGGATCCTCGGTCGTGATCCGGCACTGGATCGCATAGCCGTGGACAGAAATATCGTCCTGCGATTTGATGTCAATTTGTGGCGAATCAAGGGTATAGCCCTCGGCGATATAGATTTGCGCCTGGACGATATCCACGCCGGTAATCATTTCAGTCACCGTATGTTCGACCTGGATACGCGGATTCATCTCAATGAAATAGTGATTGCCGTGTTTATCAACCAAAAATTCGACGGTACCTGCGCTTTGATAATTAACTGCTCCGGCGATTTTTAACGCATCAGCGCAGATCGCCTCTCTCTGCTCATCATTTAAGCATAATGCGGGACCAAACTCGACGACTTTTTGATGACGGCGCTGGATAGAGCAGTCTCTCTCGTGCAAATGCACTAGATTGCCGTATTTATCGCCTAAAACCTGCACTTCGATGTGCTTGGGCTCGATGATTAATTTCTCGATAAATACATCGTCAATGCCAAAAGCTTTTTTCGCCTCACTTTTAGCGGTATGAAACTCGGTCAAAAGGCTTTCCTCGTCGCGCACGACGCGCATCCCGCGGCCGCCGCCTCCTGCCGAGGCTTTTAAGATAATCGGATAGCCGCACTCCCGAGCCAGCCGGATCGCGTCCTCGTCATTTTCGACGGCGCGCTCAGCTCCTGGGATCGTCGGCACGCCTACTTTAGCGGCTACTTTTTTGGAGCTGATTTTATCCCCCAGCGCGACCATCATATCTTTGGTAGGACCGATAAAGGTGATGCCTGCCGCTTCGCAGCGCGCGGCAAATTCGGGATTTTCCGACAAAAAGCCGTATCCCGGGTGGATCGCGTCCGCACCTTTAGCTTTTGCCAAAGCGATAATTTCATTCATATCCAGATAAGCCTCGACCGGCATTTTATCCACGCCTACTTGATACGACTCATCAGCCAAGGTGCGGAAAAGCGAGTTTTTATCCTCCTCTGAATAAATACCGATACTCTTTATGCCCATTTCTTTGCAGGCACGAAAGACGCGGATAGCTATTTCACCGCGGTTCGCGACTAAAATCTTTTTAAATTTCTGCATAAATTAGCCCCCTTTTATCTTAATAATGTTATTTTGCGTTTGAAAATGAAATTTTATAATTAATTATACCAAAATGCAAAGCCCCGCTTGAGGCTCTGCACTTATTATCTTTATTTTACTTTTGACGCCAAAACCAAACTTTCGGTTTCTTTGGCAATCGCCATTTCCTCGTCAGTCGGCACGACTACGATTTTCACATGAGCATTTTCATCGCCGATTTCAAACAAATGATTGATCCCGTGATTTTTCTTAGCATCTAATTTTATGCCTAAAAAGTCCATGTCTTGGCAAATCATTTCGCGGACATAATCGTTATTTTCGCCGATACCTGCGGTAAATACCAAGACATCCAAACCGTTCAAGACCGCCGCATAGCTGCCGATGGTCTTTTTAATGCGATAAATAAACATTTTATGCGCCAATTCCGCGCGTTTATTGCCGCAGGTCATCGCGTCCTCCAATTCGCGCATGTCGCTGCTGATGCCGCTCACGCCTAAAAGACCGGATTGTTTATTCAAAATGAGATCCATTTCGTCTGGCGAGAGATTTTCCTGCTTCATTAAAAATAACACTGCCGCCGGATCGATATCCCCGCTTCTGGTGCCCATCATCAAGCCCTCCAACGGCGTAAAGCCCATCGAGGTATCGACAACCTTGCCGTCTTTGATCGCCGTAATACTTGAGCCGGAGCCTAAATGACATACGATCATTTTCGTGCCTTCTTTAGGCATATTCAATAACTCCAGCGCTTTTTCTGAGGCATACTTGTGCGAAGTGCCATGCGCTCCGTAGCGTCTGACCTGATATTTTTCATAATATTTATAGGGAATTCCGTAAAAATAAGCCTCAGGTGCCATCGTTTGATGAAAAGTCGTATCAAACACCACGACTTGAGGGATACCCGGCATCAAAGCCTCGCAAGCCTCAACTCCAGCTAAATTGGCATAGTTATGCAAAGGAGCCATGACGCCGTATTCTTTGATTTTTTCTTTAACTTCGGGCGTGACGAAAGCCGCCTTGTCAAAGGTACTGCCGCCTTGCACTACACGATGACCTACGCCGTCGATATCTTGGAGAGATTTTAGATGAACAGGCGAGCGGTGCGTCAAATAATCCAGCGCGATCTCCACCGCGCCGCGGTGATCTTTAACCTCTATTTCTTTTTGCTCTATTTCATTGCCGGAAATAATGCGATAGCGTGAATTGGGCGTACCTATTTTCTCGACCAAGCCGCGCACCAGCTTTTGTTCCGTCAGTAAATCTATTAATTGAAATTTCATTGATGAACTGCCGCTGTTAACTACTAAAACTAATTGCATAGGTTCACCATCCCTTCTCGCATACTATATTATTATTATATTTCATTTTACGCTGTTTAGCAAGAGAATGTTTATTGGATATTCTTATTAATTGTATACATGTGTACTGATTCAACTCAAGATTTTTTTCAAAAATTGTCCGGTGTAGCTTTTCGGCTCTGCCGCCACTTCCTCCGGCGTGCCTTGGGCAATAATTTTGCCGCCGCCTTTGCCGCCCTCAGGCCCTAAATCAATCAAATAATCAGCTGATTTGATGACATCCAAATTATGCTCGATAACCAAAACTGTATCACCGCCCTCAACCAGTTGATTTAACACCTCAAGCAGGTTATGAATATCGGCAATATGCAAACCGGTCGTCGGTTCGTCCAAAATATAAAGCGTCCGTCCTGTGCTTTTGCGGGATAATTCCGTCGCCAGTTTCACCCTCTGCGCCTCACCGCCGGATAATGTTGTTGCCGGCTGCCCCAGCTTAATATACCCCAATCCGACATCTTGCAATGTCTTTAATTTGCGGTAAATTTTAGGAATTGCCTCAAAAAACTCGCAAGCCTGATTGACCGTCATATCCAAAACATCGGCGATATTTTTGCCCTTGTACTGCACTTCCAAAGTCTCGCGATTGTAGCGTTTGCCTTTGCAGACCTCGCAGGGCACATAAACATCAGGCAGAAAATGCATTTCGATTTTAATGATACCGTCGCCGTTACAAGCCTCGCAGCGCCCGCCTTTGATATTAAAGCTGAATCTGCCGCTTTTGTACCCGCGGATTTTTGCTTCCTGCGTCTGCGCAAAAACTGTGCGGATCAAATCAAACACACCTGTGTAGGTAGCAGGATTGGAGCGCGGCGTGCGCCCGATCGGTGACTGGTCAATGTCGATGATTTTATCGATATTTTCTAAGCCCATGATTTCCTTGTGCTTTCCCGGGCGCACTTTGGTATTTTTATAAAGCTGTTGCATTAACGATTTGTACAAAATCTCGTTAACCAACGTACTTTTGCCGCTGCCGGAAACGCCCGTCACACAGACAAATACACCTAAGGGAATTTTTACGTCGATATTTTTTAAATTATTTTCTGCCGCGCCTTTGATCCACAGGCACTCCTCGCGTGGCGTACGGCGCACACTTGGTACATGGATTTTCTTTTGTCCGGACAAATACTGCCCGGTAATCGAGCGCGGCTCTGCCATAATATCCTCTATCGTGCCCGCAGCTACGACCTCGCCGCCCAATCTGCCAGCTTCAGGACCGATATCCACCAGATAATCAG
>QAKL01000131.1 GCA_003343815.1 Clostridiales bacterium | reverse complement strand
CCCTGCTTTATTACCGGGATGGAGTTTGATGAGGAAGAAAAAGAGGATACCTTGGCAGTGCTTTGCAGTGGCAAGGAGCGCAAGGCAGTGCCGCTTTTGACTGCTGGCGATGCCGAGTGTCTGAGCAAGCTGCCGATGGATTTGATTTATTCGCCGATTAGAGCGGCGGAGGGCTGGGCCAATGCTCCCGAGGATGCCAAGGAATGTACGATTATTCATTCCAAGGGCTTGATTCGCCGTCCTTGCTTGATTTTAAAAAATGAAAAGGGTATCTATGATACCATGCAGATTTTTACTTCCAAAAAATCTGCTGAGCCGATTGCTGTTTTAAAAGCAGGCGAATATGTTAAAAACGTCATTGATGACGCTATCCTCGAAAAGAACGACGAAAAAATCCAAGTAAACCGCAACATGCGTATTTTGGAAATGGCCGAGGACGGCTCGCATATTAAAATGTGGGTTTCGGCGGCGATGGATTTTCATAATGATACTTTGTGGTATCCGAAATCGTTACTGCCGGAGATTGTCGAAAATGTCGGCTATCCGCAGCCCTGCTCGGTAGGCGGCGGTCAGGATTTGCAGCTGGTTGAGGATTGTATGCGCGCTACGTGGGAGGCTGCAGGCGAGTGGACAGCCGAGGCGATTCATTATTTGATTAAAGAATATGGCTTTAAAATGGTATTTTCTCATTTTCATAATATAGACTTGCAGGGTCATATGATTGTTCAATTTTTGAAACGCGGCAATTCCTCACTGTCGGCGGAGGTTATCCAAAATTTATTCCGCGAGGTTTACAAGCAAACCGACCGCTATATCGGCAAATATTTGGATATGCTGGATGACGGCTGGACGATTATGATTGTTTCTGACCACGGGCAAACCTGTCCGGAATATCATCTTTCGCAGATACTGACCGGTGATGATAACTATAACGCCAAGGAAATGGTGGAATGGGGCTTTACCGTTTTGAAAAAGGACGAAAACGGTAATGATTTGCCGGAAATCGACTGGTCGAAAACCAGAGCCGTAATGTGGCGCATGGGCGAGGTCTGGATTAACCTGAAAGGCCGCGAGGTACATGACGGCATCGAGGGTATTGTCGAGCCCGGTGAGGAGCAGTGGCTTTTGGAGGAGGAAATCATGACTCGTATCCTCGAGACCAAATCTCCGTTAACGGGGATGCGCGTCTGTACGCTGGCATTGCGCAACAAGGATGCGGTGCTTTTGGGCATGGGCGGTCCGAAATGCGGCGATATTATTTATCTGGCGGCTGAGGGCTATACGATGGATCATGCCGACAGCTTCTCTACTGTCGAGGGTGCTTGCGGAACTTCGTGTATGTCGATATTTGCTGCCGCAGGTCCCGGCATCAAAGAAAACTTCAAGACCAAGCGTGTAGTTCATCATGTCGATGTGACGCCGACGATTGCCGCTTTGTTCGGTATCCGCGTACCGCATGAATGTGAGGGTGCGCCTATTTATCAGATTTTAAGCTGATTTTAAACGAAAAAATGCGGCATTCTTTAAAGAATGCCGCAGAAAATTAAAATTACGAGCTGAAAATCTTATCGAAGACCCTTTTATACAGATTGACAAAAAAGCTTTGAGCTGTGGTCAGCGGTCTTTCGGAGGAATAAATAATGCAGTTACGCTGGATAGAGTCGGCTACAGGGATTGTCGTAATATTGTCCCAGCCGGAAATATCGGAGTTTTTGATAAGGCTGAAGGGCAGAGGAGCTATGCCGACGTTATCATTAACCATTTGCAAAATATTATCCAGCTCGGTAAGCAAAAGGAGCTTTTGCCGACCGAATATTTTCTCCGGCACCATATCACCGTAGGAAATCATGGTGTATTCGTTGTAATCCTTAGATGAAATAACGGACTTTTGGGCTACCGGAGAATTTTTATTGACAAGGCAGACAAAGTTATCATCATGCATGGGAATTTGGACAATAGACGAGGCTTTGATGAGTTTGCTGATTTCTTGATCCAAATCAGTAGGGTAAGCAATAACGGCAAAGGCTAAATCGCCATTAGCCACTCCGTCAATACAGCCGCTGTAATTCATCGAGACGGTGCGCAAATTGAGCCTTGGATATTTATGAATGACCAGTGACAGACAGGTATTCAGTCCGGCTTTTGCAAATTTTTCGCTGATACCGAACTTGATGGCCTCGTCATAATCAACAAGCGCCGGCGAGGTATAGCCGATAGTATAAAATTTCTCCAGCTCTTGGAGGACGGATTTAGCCTGAGCGATAATTTTTTGGCCGGTTTCGGTAGTAGCTATTCCCTTTTTCTGCCTGATAAAAATAGCAACATTTAATTCCTGCTCCAGCTGCGAAATGCTTTCGCTCAGGGCTGATTTGGAAATAAATAAATTGCGGGCGGCTTGGGAAATAGACTGCTCTTTATCGACTTCGACTATGTATTGTAATACTTCAGTACGCATGGCTTCACCTCTTAGCATTCTCAAATGAGACAATTTGGCATAATTAAAAATAGTTATAATATAATTATACTTTTAAAAGGTGTTAATTGCAAGAGGGTAATTTTTGTTTTGAACTGTTTTTTGGCAATATTTCTGTTTGTGACAACTTAATAGAGCAATTTAATACAAAGGGGATATTCAAAATGAGCGAAAAAGTAAAAACAACACTGTATTTTGACGGCTATAAGCTTGGCAAGCCGCAAAAATTTTTCATGGTGATCGCGGCTTTGACTTATGGCTTTGATTTGATGGATATGTCGATGTTTGGCATAGTTACGCCTATTTTACAGCAAAATTACGGTATTACCAATGAAAGACTGGCTACCTTGAACTTTTTATTTTTCTTCGGCTCTTTCTTAGGCAGTATTTTCGGTGGCATCATGGCTGACAAGTTGGGGCGCAAAAAAGCGGTCTTAATCAATATTTGTATTTTTTCCTTAGCCAGCTTGATGAATGCTTTATGGCAGCCGCATCATATAGTCCTCTTAGAAATCAGCCGCTTCTGCACCGGTTTCGGCACTATGGCAGCCTGCACGGTAGCTATTGCTTATATTTCGGAAATGCTGCCCTCGGAGAAACGCGGTAAATATCAGTCGATAATTTTGGGTATAGGCACATTCTCGATTCCGTTTATTGCTATTTTGGCCTCGACTATCGCTACCAGAAGCCAGGAAAGCTGGAGAATAGTTTTGGTTATCGGCGCATTAATGTTATTCTTGGTGCCTTTCGCCATTTACTTTTTGCAGGAGTCTCCGCGCTGGCTTATCAGTAAAGGCCGTGTCGCCGATGCGGAAAAGGTCATGGAAAAATGCTTGGGCTTTGAGTGCGATATGTCCGAAGCGTACAAAAATTATCAGGACAGCGTACGTAATTATCATAAAATCAGCACCTCGGCTCAGTTTAAGATTATGTTCTCTAAACAGCAGGCGAAACAGACTCTCGTTTGCGTTGCCTTTGCTTGGTGCTTGGGCGTCGGTAATAATATGATGAGTGCCTACAATCAGGCATTTTTGGTACAAATAGGCTTCCCCTTGGCGATTGTCTTGTTGGTTAGTGCGGCGGCAGCATTCGGTCAGCCTATCGGTGAGTTGATTTCTTCGTTGGTCAGCGATAAAGGCGGACGCACCAAGCCTATCTTCTTCTACTGCATGGGCGCGGCGGTGATGTTTGTAGTTATTGGTTTGTCGAATAGTGTATACATGTACGGCGTGGCGCAGTTTGTGAAAACCTTGTTCTCTGCCGGCGCGATGGCATTACTGATGACCTATATTCCGGAATCCTTCCCGACCTCTGTCCGCGGTTCGGCTACCGGCTATATTTACGGTACGCAGAAATTGATTATCGCTTTTGTGGCGGCGTTATTGCCGGTGTGGGCGTTCGGTCATTTCGGCTGGTTCGGTGTCAATGTAGCGAATGCGATTTTCTGGGCAGCGGCTGCGATTGTCATCGGCTTATTCGGCAAGCAGACGGCGTTACAAAATATCGACGCGATGAACTGCTACACCTGCGATACGGAAAATGAGGAGACCAATCCGAGCGTTGAAGCATAAAGACTATAGTGTATCCAAAGCTTGGCTTTGGATACACTTCTGAAATTTAAAAAGGATAATATTTTTCTGTTGAGTATTAGTGCTGATTAGCGAAAGGAAAATAGCTTACCTTTCGCTAAGACAGCAGTAGATTGATAAGAGGGTAACATAATGGACGGTATCGTATCTGCCGAGCGTTTGGAGGAAATAAAAAACCGCAGCAAGCGCTGCGTGTGTAAATATTGCGGAGGCAGGCTCAGAGTCAGGATGTTGGATTTTGGGCAGATTGAAACAGCAAATCTGGAGATTTTCTGTGAAAACTGCGATAAAATAGAATACGGCGTCGAGCCGGAAATTTATCACAGCGCTCAATATGCGGTTGATATTTTGGGCTTTAATGCTTATCAGGACCGCGCCGATAATGAGCAGCGCCGCCGACTGAATATCGCCAAGGTTTGCGAATTGCTTTTTTGGCATGACCGCGAGCTTGGGATATTGGATCAGTACGGGTATAAGGTGCCGGTTGCCGATCCGGGGGAAAATATGCTGGACAATGACGGCAGTATTATCATTGACGGCGAAAAAATTTTGTGAGGATCATGGTGATTAAAATGAATGATGCTGTGATCGAAATAGAAAAGCTGAATTATAAAACAGGAAACAGGTTTTTGCTGGAGGATATTAATTGGCAGGTGAAAAAGGGCGAGTCTTGGGTCGTTTTTGGCTTAAACGGCTCGGGCAAGACGACGCTTTTATCGATAATTGCCGGCTTTGGACGATACAGCCGCGGGAAATTACGCATTTTAGGTGAAGAATATACGGCGGATAATCTCCGTGCTTTGCGGCGCAAGGTAGGCTTTGTGAGCAGCAGCTTTTTCGATAAATATTACACCTGCGAAAAGGCAAGAGATATTATTTTAAGCGGCTTGGGCGGAGGTCTGGGCTTGGAAAAGCCGCCTGATGCGAGAGAGCTTTTAAAAGTAAAAAACTTAGTGAAAATCGCGGATATTGCTTATCAGAGCGAGCAGCCTTTTAACGAGCTTTCTAAAGGAGAGAGGCAAAAGGTTTTAATTGCCAGAGCCTTAATCGGCGAGCCCGAGATTTTGATTTT
Organism: Clostridiales bacterium; assembly: GCA_003343815.1. Taxonomy (GTDB): domain Bacteria; phylum Bacillota; class Peptococcia; order Peptococcales; family Peptococcaceae; genus QAKL01. The sequence continues at coordinate 7,664 of QAKL01000131.1, read as the reverse complement.
GGATGAGCCGGGGACGGGCTTGGATATCAAGGCTCGCGCACAAATGCTTTCATATGTGCGCCAAATAGCCCAAACAAAAATGACGATAATTTATGTGACTCATTATTTAGATGAAATCCCCGCTGATTTTACCAAGACAGTCTTTTTAAAGGACGGGCGTATTGCCGCGCAGGGAGAAACAAAAGAGCTTTTTCGGGCGGATAATTTGGAGCGCTTTCTGAAAATATCCGCAAAAAGCGGGGAGGGATAAGCTGATGCTGAGCAATGCGGATATTTATAAATCCCGCGATGTGACGACGGCCGAAACTGTTGCCCAAATGGCACAGCTGAAATATTTTGACGAGCAATATCTTTATTACGGTTGTGCGTATCTTTATGAGGGGACGATAAAATATCGTTTGCATGAAAATGCCGAAAAAATGGCGGCATTTTGGGAAAAAAGCTTTGAATTTGGCATTTATCCGACGGATATCAGCAAATATGTCCGCCTGCTCAAGACTCCCTCAGGCAAGGAATATGAGAAAGCCGAGCAGGTACAGCGGGAGTTTGCTCTGAAATTAGCGCAAACATATCCGCAGGAGCTGTTCCTCGCTTTAAAGGAATTGGGCGATATCGCGCCGACAGATGCGGCTTTGGCGGAATTGACGCTGTGGCAGGATGAGCTGGATTTATGCTATGAGCGTGATAAAATTGAGCTTTTTAGCGGAGCGGTTGCGCTTTGCTTCAAGCAAAAAAAGCTTTGCACCGCCTCCTATGAGCAATTCAAACAGTGGATAAAGGCAAGATTGGATCTGATAAATAATTGCGAGTGCAGTATTTGGCGAGATAAGCATTGGTTTTACGGCTTTGGGTATCAAGACGGCGCAAGTGCGCAGTTTTATGCCAATGCCTCGGAATTTATCGCCCGCAGTCATCACTATGATTTAATGAGTGAGGGCGCAAGTTGCACCCCGATATTCAAAAAAGCATATTGGTTTGATGAAAATCCCGATTGGCCGATCAGAAAATGGCGCAGTCGTTTTGAGGAAGATATGAAAGGCTTAATGTCCGAGGAATACCAACAAAGGCTTCGGCATTTAAGCGAGGTGTCTGTTACGGCGGATAAGGAAAAGCTTGCTTATTGGCTTACGGCAGTTGACGGAGAAAAATTTCCCCAAGCCCACAAGGTGCTGAGCTATTATCGCAGTCTTTGGCAGGAAAATGGGGAAGCTTAAATGAGGTAACAATGTTACAAAAGATATATTTTTTAGGAGGTTATAATTATGAGTAAGAAAAGAGCGATGATGATCGGTTTAGACGGTGCCGATCCGTATGTATGCAAACGTCTGGTAGCAGAGGGACGGATGCCTAATTTGAAAAAATTATTGGAAAAAGGCGTAGCACGCGAGGGTTTGGATATGATGGGCGTTTTGCCGACTATTACTCCGCCGAACTGGGCTACTTTGGCAACGGGTGTTTATCCGCGCACGCACGGCGTCACCTGCTTTTTGAACCACACTTTGGGCAAATCTTTGGGTATTACCGAGATGAACTGGGATTCCCGCCGTGTTCATGCGGAGATGATTTGGGAAGCATTTGCCGCTGAGGGTAAAAAATCCATTATGTTAAACTATTGCGAGGCTTGGCCGCCGCGCACCGAGGACGAAAACTCTATTTTCATTGACGGTACCGGCGTTGTGCCGTTCCTGCGCTCCTCTGTGCAGTTCCAAAAGGTTGTCAAAATGAAAGCCGATTATCCGACGATGAAAGACATCCCGCACGTCGTTAACCAAAGCTCCGCCGACTGCGTAGTTTATAACGATCAGGTTGAAAAATTCGGCAAAAACGATGCTAACGATGCCGCTGCGGCCATGCCTCAGATGAGTAAAGAGGATTTAGAGGCGGCGATGACCGGCAGCCATTTTACCAAAGATATGCCGCTTGAGAGTGAGGCTTTTGTTATTAAAGGCTTGAGCGCCGAGGAGGCCAGCAACAGCGACAGCACCGATACCTTGTACACACCGATTAAGGATGCCGAGGGCTGGGCTTTTGAAATTCCCGAGGGTGCGAAGGAAGCTACCATTACGATGAATAACTCTCTGCAGCGTCGCTATGCGCTCTTTACCGGCGAGGGTTACAAGACTGTAACACTTTATAAAAATAAGAAAAACCCCGAAGCTTTAGGCAGTGCAGAGTTAGGCAAATGGTCGGCACCGATTTTCGATAGCTTTACCGTAGACGATGAGGATAAAAAAGTAGCCTACTATATCCGTAATATGGAGATGAATGCCGATGGCACCGAGGGCCGCTTCTATATTTCTCACGTTTTGGATACCGAGGACGATACCTACTTCTTCCCGAAACACTACTGCAAAGATTTGATGGAAAATGTCGGTCCGATGTGCTATTTTGCGACGATCGACCGTCAGACGGCTATCGGCGATGCGATGGAATTGGAAAGCTTCGATATGATTAATGATTGGCATATGCGTGCAACTAAATATTTATTTGATGCTAATCCGGACTGGCAGCTTTTCTATATCCATTTGCACAGTATTGATTTGATCAATCACCATTATATGGAGCAGGCTGTCGAGGGCAGATATCCTGATTGGCAGGGGCGCAAAGAAATCATCGACAAAATTTATGAAATCAACGATAAATATCTGGGCACTGTTTTGGAATACATGGACGAAAACACCTGCGTGGCTGTTTGCTCCGACCATGCGGCTATTCCCCGCGGTGTCGGCTGTGAAAACCCGGGCATCGGTGAGTTAAGCGGTATTAATGCCGGAGTATTTGAGCAGTTAGGCTATACGAAATTGATTTCTGTGCCTGGTATCGAGGGCATGTATAAAATCGACTGGGAGCATACCAAGGCTATCCAGCATCGTACCAGCCATGTATATATTAACCTGAAAGGCCGTGACCCCGAGGGTATCGTCGAGCCGGAGGAGTATGATGAATTAGTCCAGCAGATCATCAGCGATATGTATAATTATCGTGATCCCAAGACCGGCAAGCGCGTGATAGCCTTTGCGATGGATCGTGAGGAAATGGAGTCCTTAGGTATGGGAGGCGAGCATTGCGGCGATATTTTCTTCCAGTTAACTAAAGATTTCGGCTTTGAGCATGGCAATAGTTTGCAGTACGTCAGCAAGCCGGAGGAGGGTTACTCTTTAGGCTGTGTGTGTGTCTTGGCAGGTATGGGCTTTAAGCATGGCGAAACTATTACCCGTCCGATTCGTAATGTCGATATTGTTCCGACCCTTTGTCATTTAGTTGGCAACAGAATGCCGAAAGAGACCGAGGGCGGTGTCATTTATCAGGCATTGGCTGAATAAGGCAGGTGCCTATGAAGCTGCTCGAAACTGAGAATCTAACGCTTAAAATCGGCAGCAAATATATCTTCCGCGATATTAATTGGCAGATCGATGCGGGTGAAAACTGGGTTTTGTTCGGCTTAAACGGCTGCGGCAAGACGACTCTTTTAAGCGCCATGTCAGGCTATCAGACAGCCAGCTCAGGCAGGGTATATTTGCACGGTGAGGCGATAGATGAAAATAACAGCGGTACTTTCCGCGAAAAAATAGGCTTGGTCAGCAGCTCGTTTCTGAACCGTTATTTCCGCCGGGAGATTATCCTAGATATGATCCTGGCCGGGAAATACGGTTCTTTGGGTTTGCAGGGAGAGGTAGCGGACGCTGATGTAAAAAGAGCTAAAGCGCTTTTGGATATATTCGGATTAAAAGCCAAAGCACGCTATCCGTACGACACTATTTCCAAAGGCCAGCAGCAAATGGTCTTGATCGCGCGCGCTTTAATGGGCAGGCCGGAAATTTTACTCCTTGACGAGCCCTGCAGCGGGCTGGATATTGTCATTAAAGAAAAGTTTTTGCACATGATGCAGGATTTGGCAGAGGAAAATCAGACGACTCTTTTATATGTCACCCACCATACGGAGGAAATCCTGCCGCTTTTCACCAAAGCGGCGTTGATGAAGCAGGGGCAAATTTATGCCCAAGGAGCATTGGCGGAGGTTTTTTCCGAGCAGGTATTAAGTGACTTTTTAGAGGCACCCGCCAAAGTGATCTGGAGCGAAAAGCATTTCTTTATCGATTTAGATTTGCCGTGGCAGCAAAATGCGCGGGTATTTTCGCAGAAAGGCGGTGCAGAGAGTGAATCCGGACAAAATATTTGAGCGCTCCAAGCGTTGCGTCTGCAAAAGCTGCGGTGGAGCGTTAGAGGCGAAGATTATCATTTATAATAAATACGGCGGTTCGGGACTGGAGCTGTACTGTCCAGTTTGCGGTAAAATAGAGTATGGCACTGAGCCGGATATTTATCGTTTGGCGAAAGAATTTGTCTATAATGTGGAATTTGACTATTTTCCGGAAATGGAGCCCAATGAGGATAATTTAAAATTAAATATCGCCAAAATGTGCGAAATATTATCATGGCATTTCCGCAAATTAGGGCTTTTGGATAGCGGCGGAGTGCATACGGATAAGCTGCCGGATTTTACGAATATCGAAAAAGAATAGGCAGTGAAAAAGTTATAGTGAAAAGTGAAGAAATAAAAAAGACAAGTTTCAAATGAAACTTGTCTTTTTTATGCGGATAGAGGGAGTCGAACCCTCACACCTTGCGGTATACGCCCCTGAAACGCACGCGTCTGCCTATTCCGCCACATCCGCTTAAATGCAAAAATAATTATAGCATTTTGCGCAAAATATGTCAAGGGTAAATTTCATTTTTACGGAGGAATTTCGTGAAAACCACTTGGAATTGCTTTTAAGATGTGCTAAAATAAAACAGTGTAATTTTATATTTGGAGGTATCATGATGAAAAAATTATGGGGCGGACGCTTTAGTAAAGATACAGATAAATTGGTCGAGGATTTTCATTCGTCGATTTCTTTTGACCAAAAATTATATTATTGGGATATCACCGGGAGCATGGCACATGCGCGGATGCTCGGCAAAATCGGCGTTTTGACGCTTGACGAGGCAGAGCAGATCATCAAAGGCTTGGAGGAAATCCTGCACGAAATCGAGGCGGGCAAAGTGACCTTTGATCCGGCGGCAGAGGATATCCATATGAATGTCGAAATCCTCCTCACCGAAAAAATCGGCGCTGTCGGCAAAAAGCTGCACACCGGCCGCTCGCGCAACGACCAGGTAGCTGTCGATGTGCGTATGTATCTGCGCCACGAGATGGAGCATATCCATGGGCAATTATTGGATTTGTTGGAAACACTGGTTGATTTGGCGGAGAAAAACGCGAAAACTATCATGCCGGGTTATACGCATTTGCAGAGGGCGCAGCCGATTTCGTTCGGGCATCATTTGTTGGCGTATGCCGAGATGATTAAGCGCGATATCACTCGCTTGGAGGACAATCACGCTCGCGCCGACGTGATGCCCTTGGGCAGCGGTGCTTTGGCAGGGACGACTTTTCCTCTTGATCGGGAAATGGTCGCGAAAGAATTGGGATTCTCCCACGTTTGCCTGAATTCTTTAGACGGCGTGAGTGATCGTGATTTTATCGTCGAATTTATGGCAGATGCTTCGATTTGCATGATGCACCTGAGCCGCCTGTGCGAGGAGATCATCCTCTGGTCGAGCCAAGAGTTTCATTTTATCGATTTAGATGACGCTTATTCCACCGGCAGCAGTATCATGCCGCAAAAGAAAAATCCCGACGTCGCCGAATTAATGCGCGGCAAAACAGGGCGCGTTTACGGCAATCTGATGGGGATTTTAACGGTGATGAAGGGTTTGCCGCTGGCATATAATAAGGACATGCAGGAGGATAAAGAGGGATTGTTTGACACGGTAGAAACGTGGGAAAAATGCTTATTAGTCCTGATTCCGATGCTTAAAACTATGAAAGTGCGCGAGGCAGATATGCTTAATGCGGCCAAAGGCGGCTTTACCAATGCGACTGATTTCGCTGATTATTTGGTGCGCCAGGGCGTGCCTTTCCGCGATGCCCATGCGGTCGTAGGTCAGGCGGTGGCGTACTGCTTGGATAAAAATAAAGCGCTGGACGATTTATCTTTGGAGGAATTCCGCGCTTTCAGTCCGCTGATTAACGATGATATTTACGAAGCAATTTCTGTTTATACCTGTGTGGCGAAGCGCAACACCATCGGCGCACCGTCTTTGGAACAGATCACTTATACTTTAAATGAAACGCGTAAATTTTTGCATGCTCATCGAGGTGAGGAGTAATGAGTGGCCGTTTCATCGTTTTAGAGGGGATTGACGGCTCAGGCAAAAGCACGCAGGCGGAAATTTTAGCCGCACGTCTAAAGAAACAGGGAGCACATGCCTATCTGACGCGGGAGCCCAGCGACGGCGTGATCGGCAAGTTATTGCGCCGCGCTTTGAGCGGGGAGTTACAGATGAGCGAGCAAGTGATGGCGGCTTTATTTGCCGCCGACCGTCTGGAGCACTTGACTAATGCAGAAACAGGCGTGCTGCGGTATTTGAAGAACGATACGCAGGTGATCTGCGACCGCTACTATTTATCGACTTATGCCTATCAAAGTGTCGCAGTAGATTTTGACTGGACGATGGCGCTCAATAAGCAGGCGGCATTAATGGCGAAGCCTGATGTGCATATTTTTTTGGACATTGCGGTGGATACGGCGCTCGCGCGGATCGCTCGAAATCGTGAGCACATGGATATTTACGAAACAAAAGAGCGCTTAGAGGAAACGCGCACGCGCTATTTAGAAGTTATAGAAAAACTTAAAGATACGGAAAATATCGTGATTATTAATGCAGAGCAAAGCCCGGAGGAGATCGCTCGGGATATATGGGAAAGTGTGAAATATCTCTTTTGAGGAGGGATAGGATGAAAATTATCGCAGAAAACCGCAAAGCGCGGCATGATTACATCATTGAGGAGTCGTTTGAGACGGGCATTGTTTTGACCGGGACCGAGGTCAAATCTATGCGCGGCGGCAGAATTAACTTAAAGGACAGCTACGCGCAAATCGAAAACGGAGAAATTTTTTTGCACGGGATGCATATCAGTCCCTACGAGCACGGCAATATTTTTAATGTCGATCCGCTGCGCCCGCGCAAACTTTTAATGCATAAGCGCGAGATTATGCGCCTTTTCGGCAAGGTCAAAACGGACGGCTTAACTTTAGTGCCGCTTAAAGTCTATTTCGAGCGGGATAAAGTCAAGGTCGAATTAGCCTTGGTGCGCGGCAAAAAGCTGTATGATAAGCGCGAAGCGGCGGCGGAAAAGAGCGCAAAAAGGGAAATGGATCGCGCGATTAAGGAAAACGGGCGGTATTAAAAAGGAGCTATTTTTGAGCAAGTATGGAAAGGCAGAAAATTAAAGGCATGCTTTTGGCGATGACTGCGGCAGTCTTTTGGGGCTTTAGCGGAAACTGCGGGCAGTATCTTTTTAACTACAAAAATATGGATCCGACGTGGCTTACAGCGTGCAGATTATTGCTAGCAGGTAGTATTTTATGTGTTTTCGCGCATTTTACCGAAAGGGATCGCCACGCGATTTTTCAAAATAAGCGCGATGTCGGCATTTTGATTGCGTTTAGTCTTGCGGGCTTGGCATTTTGCCAATATACCTATCTTTTGACGATCAGCTACTCCAATGCCGGTACAGCAACGGTTCTGCAATATCTAGGACCGGTGTTTTTATT
>QAKL01000093.1 GCA_003343815.1 Clostridiales bacterium | reverse complement strand
CGTAGGGGAATCGAACCCCTGACTCCACCGTGAGAGGGTGGCATCTTAACCACTTGACCAACGAGCCGTATTGATTTGTTGCTTTATTATTATATGTCTTTTAGGACAAATAGTCAAGCTTTTTTTGCGGAAATATGATTGTAGGGGAATAAAAAAGTTTATGGAAAGGATTTGTATTATTTTTCAAAAAAAGAGAGGCATAAAGCCTCTCTGCAAAATAGTATTAGTCTTGGTGGGCAATAGCTGTTAAATCGTAAGGCGTGCTTTGGTAAACGAAATAGTTGAGCCAGTTGCTGAATAATAAATTGGCGTGAGAGCGCCAGTTGACGATGGGTTCTTTGGTGGGGTCGTCATTTGGGAAGTAATGCTCAGGCACTTCCGGGTTAATGCCGACGGAAAGATCGCGTAAATATTCACTCTTTAAGGTATCGCCGTCGTATTCGGAGTGACCGGTGATGAAGATTTGCTTACCTTCTTTTGCCGTGACGATATGGACACCTGCTTCCTCGGAATAGGATAGGATTTTTAATTCCGGCACTTTTTCGATGTCCTCACGCTTTACAGTGGTGTAGCGGGAGTGGGGTGCGTGGAAAACGTCGTCAAATCCGCGCAGGAGAGTGGAGTTGTTTTCCTCGGCGCGGTGCTCATAGACACCGGAAAGTTTTTTCGGCAAAAGATATTTCGGTACGCCGTAATGATGGTATAATCCGGCCTGTGCACCCCAGCAGATGTGTAACGTGCTGTGGACGTGCTCTGTGCTCCAGTCCATGATTTCGCATAATTCCGGCCAGTAGTCGACTTCCTCGAATTCTTTTTTTTCTACAGGCGCGCCGGTAATGACCATGCCGTCGAATTTTTGGTCTTTAATATCGTCGAAATGCTGATAAAAGGCCAGCATATGCTCCTGAGGAGTGTTTTTGGAGACGTGGCTTTTCATGGCGATTAAATCCAATTCGACCTGTAAAGGTGTATTGCCCAAAAGGCGAGACAACTGCGTTTCAGTTTCGATTTTTTTGGGCATGAGGTTTAAAAGCAGGATTTTTAACGGTCGGATATCCTGCGTCATCGCGCGCTGCTCGGTCATGACGAAAATATTCTCGTTAGTCAAGACTTCATAGGCGGGCAGGGCGTTAGGAATTTTAATAGGCATATTTTTGCCTCCTTTCTTTTATGGAATAATTCAGGGTTTAATTAAATATTGTCTAAAGCTTGGGCGATGTCTTCGATCAGATCTTCGACGTTTTCGATACCGCAGCTCATGCGGATCAAATCAGCGGAGACGCCGCAGGCTTTTAATTCTTCATCGTTTAACTGGCGATGGGTGGAGCTGGCAGGATGCAGACAGCAGGTGCGGGCATCGGCGACGTGGGTCGCGATCATTGCTACTTTTAAATTGCCTAAGAATTTTTCAGCTGCTTCTCTGCCGCCTTTTACACCAAAGCTGATGACGCCGCAAACGCCGTTAGGCAGATATTTCTCAGCCAAAGCGTGCTGGGGATCGTTTTCCAAAGCAGGATAGCTAACCCAAGCGATTTTTTCGTGTTTTTCTAAATATTGGGCGATAGCGTAAGCGTTTTCGCAGTGGCGTTTAATGCGGACGGGCAGGCTCTCCAAGCCTAAGTTTAAGATAAACGCGCTGTAGGGCGAGGGAGTCGCGCCTAAATCACGCATTAATTGCACGGCGGCTTTGGTGATGTAGGCTCCCTCAATGCCGAAACGCTCGGTATAAGTAACGCCGTGGTAGCTTTCGTCCGGAGTGCAGAGACCGGGGAATTTGTCGGGATATTTGGTCCAGTCAAATTTGCCGCTGTCAACGATCGCGCCGCCGATGGTGGAGGCGTGACCGTCCATGTATTTGGTGGTGGAGTGGGTGACGATGTCAGCACCCCATTTGATCGGCTGGCAGTTGATCGGAGTGGCGAAAGTATTGTCAACGATGAGCGGCACGCCGTGGGCGTGAGCCGCTTTGGCAAAACGTTCGATGTCTAAGATGTGCAAAGACGGGTTAGAGACGGTTTCGCCGAAGAAAGCTTTGGTGTTAGGCTTAAAGGCTGCTTCTAATTCTTCATCGGTGCAGTCGGCGCTGACAAAGGTAAAATCGACGCCCATTTTACGCATGGTGACGTTGAATAAGTTAAAGCTGCCGCCGTAAATGGTGGAGCAGGCGACTACGTGGTCGCCTGCGGTCGCGACATTAAATACGGCAAAGAAATTGGCAGCCTGACCGCTTGCGGTAAGCATGGCGGCACTGCCGCCCTCTAAAGCGCAGATTTTCGCGGCAACAGCGTCGGTGGTAGGATTTTGCATACGGGAATAAAAATAGCCGTTTGCTTCTAAGTCAAATAATTTGCCCATATCCTGGCTGGAATCATACTTAAAGGTGGTGCTTTGAATAATCGGAATCTGGCGCGGCTCGCCGTTTTTAGGCTCATAGCCGGCATGTAAGCACTGGGTTTCAATTCTCTGGGACATAATAATTCCTCCTTAAAAAGTATATGATGTTGATTTTTTGCTATAAAAAAACCGCCTCAAAGAATACTTTGAGACGGGAATACCCGCGGTACCACTCAAATTGCACTGATTAGTGCCACTCTCAGGCTCAAGCAAGCCCTATGCCTTGACGCAGCAATCACGGGAAAGCCTACGCTTAAAAAGTTCGACCCTCCGGCTCGGAAGCCATAGACTACAGAAACGGTTTGTTATTGCCTTGCAGCATACGGCAACTCTCTGAAAACGCGCTGTTTCAGTCCTCTTCGTCACAGCCTTTAATATTTATTGTTGGTGCTATTTTAGCACCCGCCGATAAGCTTGTCAAGAGATATGCGTGAATTTTTAGGAAAAAATCTAAAGGGGCTTATGACAGCAAAGATATATTCCTAAAAGAAAGCCGAAAGTTTCGTAAAAAAACAAAACTCTCGGCTTTTGCACTTTATTGTACTTTTGGGGAGATAATTTCGAAATAGTTATTTAGCATAGTGAGCGCGCTTCATGCCGAAATACGCGGCGATGCTTGCTGCTAAGCCTGAATACAGCGCGATAATGACGATCCAGACGATGCGGCTTAAAGTTAATTGCAAGCTGGTCAGCTTGATAACGGCGTAGGGCAAAATCCAGAGTGTCAATACGGTAATGAGGCCGATTATAATTGCGCCTAAAACGATATTATTCGGGATAAATTTTGCAATAGTCTGCTCAGACTTACTGCCGAAATCAATTTCGTTTTTAGCTGCTACGCCTTTTAAGATTAAGCCGCCGAAAAAGGGGCAGATGACACCGCAGCCGATAGCGGTGCTTAAAAAGTTGAACGCTAAATCGCTGCTTAAAAGGGCATTGGCTTTAGTTAAAGTAAAAAAGCAGATGATACCGTTAATAATCGCCGTGGCAATGCCGCAGTTCATAACTGCGCCTTTAAAGAGAATTTTGTTTGAGTCTTTCATATATTCACCTCCATAATAGTATATATTTATCATATCATGAAAATAAGGTGAGGTAAAACAGCATTTATTTGTAGGAAATCAAGCAGCAGTTAAGAAAAAATTGTGATAAAAAATCCCTGCTGATTTCAGCAGGGATTAAAATTATTCTTGCGGGAGAAAATCGGGGAGATTTTCTGCTAAAATGTCTAAAACTTTGCCGTGATAATCTTCAATTTGCCCTAAATCGCCTAAGCGGCTGATTTCCGGATCGAGCGGGAATTTGCCTATGAGCGGCACCTGATATTTTTGGCAGGTTTCATTTACTTTGCTTTCGCCGAAAATATTTACGTGCTTACCGCAGTCGGGACACTCAAAATAGCTCATGTTTTCGGCAATGCCCAAGACGGGGATTTTCATCATTTCGAGCATCTTGATACCTTTGCGGACAACCATATTGGATAAATCCTGTGGCGAGGTCACGACGATGACACCGCTTACCGGCAGAGTCTGCAAAATGGTTAAAGGCGCGTCGCCTGTGCCCGGAGGCAGATCGACTACGAGATAATCTAACTCGCCCCAGATGACTTCTTCCCAAAATTGCTTGATAACGCCGGAAATAACCGGTCCGCGCCAGACGACAGGTTCTTCTTCGTTTTGCAGCATCAGATTCATGGACATGATGCTGATGCCGCCTTTAGATTTCAGAGGATAAGCGCCGTATTCGCTGACTTCGGGCAAGCCTTTCACTCCGAAAAGTTTCGGGATACTCGGGCCGGTAATATCGCCGTCCAAAATACCGACCTTTTTGCCCATTTTTTGCAAAGCAATGGCAATCAACGAGGAAAAAGAGGATTTGCCGACGCCGCCTTTGCCGCTCATGACGACAATGACGTTTTTGATGTTGCTTAATTGCTGAGCTTGTGTTTTTTGGGGCTCAGCGGCTGCGCCTGAGGGGCAGCTCCCGCCGCAGCTGGAAGCAGAGGAGCAGGAAGAACAACTGGAAGAACAACTTTCTGACATATATTTCACCTCAAATTAATTTGCGTAATTGGGGCATTACATCATGCCCATGCCGCCGCCCATGGCTGCTGCGGCTGCCGGATCTTCTTTGGTTACGTCAGCGACCAAGCTTTCGGTAGTCAAAATCATCGAAGCGATGCTGGCTGCGTTTTGCAAAGCAGAGCGGGTTACTTTCGCCGGATCGATGATACCGGCATCAATCATGTTGGTGTATTCGTTGGTCAAAGCGTTGAAACCATTGCCGACAGGCAAGGTTTTAACTTTTTCAGCGACGACAGAACCCTCTATACCTGCATTGAAAGCGATCTGGCGGACAGGCTCTTCTAAGGCGCGGCGGATGATGTTGACACCGGTCTGAGCGTCGGCTTCTTCCATTTTTAAATCAGCCAAAGCAGGCAATGCATTAACCAATGCGGTACCGCCGCCGGCAACGATGCCCTCTTCGACAGCGGCTTTAGTAGCGTTCAAAGCGTCCTCAATGCGGAGTTTTTTCTCTTGCAATTCGGTTTCGGTAGCAGCGCCGACTTGGATTACGGCGACACCGCCGGCTAATTTAGCCAATCTCTCGCGATATTTCTCTTGGTCGAATTCGGAGGTGGTATCGGCTAACAAAGCACGAATTTGCGCTACACGATTAGCGATAGCCTCAGCCTCGCCTTTACCCTCGACGATGGTGGTTAATTCTTTGGTAACGGTGACCTGACGAGCGCGACCTAACATTTCGATCGTGGTATCTTCCAATTTTAAGCCTAACTCTTCGGTGATGACCTCACCGCCGGTCAAAATAGCGATATCTTTCAAATTATCTTTGCGGCGGTCGCCGTAACCCGGAGCTTTGACAGCGACGCAGGTAAATGTGCCGCGCAATTTATTCAAAATCATGGTGGTTAAAGCTTCGCCTTCGACTTCATCAGCGATTAAGAGCAACGGTTTGCCGCTTTGGACGATTTTTTCTAAAATCGGCAGCAATTCTTGGACAGCTTTAACCTTGCGGTCAGTGATCAAAATGTACGGATCGTCCAAGGTGCAGGTCATTTTCTCGGTATCGGTGACCATGTAGGGAGAAATATAGCCGCGGTCAAACTGCATACCTTTGACAACATCCAAAGTGGTGCCGAAAGTTTTGGAATCCTCGACAGTGATAACGCCGTCTTTGCCGACTTTCTCCATAGCGTCAGCAATCAAAGCGCCGGTTAATTCATCGCCGGAAGAAATAGTAGCGACCTGAGCGATAGCATCTTTGCCCTCGATAGGTTTCGCGATTTTGCCGATCTCAGCGACAACGGCGTCGACAGCTTTCTGCATACCTTTACGCAGAATCATCGGATTAGCGCCGGCAGCGACGTTTTTCAAGCCCTCGCGCACCATAGCCTGTGCCAAAACAGTGGCGGTAGTAGTACCGTCACCGGCGACATCGTTGGTTTTGGTAGCGACTTCTTTTAATAACTGTGCGCCCATGTTTTCAAAAGGATCTTCTAACTCGATATCACGAGCGATAGTTACGCCGTCGTTAGTGATTAACGGAGCGGCATATTTTTTGTCCAATACCGCGTTACGGCCTTTAGGACCCAAGGTTACTTTTACAGCGTCAGCGACAGCGTTGACGCCTGCTTCTAATGATTGTCTGGCTTCTGCGCCAAAACGAATTTCTTTAGCCATTATTATTTCCTCCTCAAATTCACTTTTTACTTACTGCAAAACAATAAGCACGTCTTTTTCGGACATGATGATAACTTCTTCGTTGTTTAATTTGACATCAATACCGCCGAATTTGCCGTAGACGACGCGGTCGCCGACTTTTAATTCCATCGGGATTTTGACGCCGTTTTGATAAATGCCGTCGCCGACAGCGATGACTTCGCCCTGCTGGGGTTTTTCCTGAGCGCTGCCCGGCAATACGATGCCGCTTTTGGTTACTTCTTCAACTGCAATAGGCTTGATGACTACTTTGTCACCGATAGGTTTGATATTCATGATACTTCCTCCTTGAGATAGGTTAGTAAAATTTGTTTAGTTTGTTAGCACTCTCATATCTTGAGTGCTAACTACTATAATACACCATTTTTGAGATTTTGCAAGAGGTTTTTTATATCTTTTTTTCAAAAAAACGAAGTTTTTTTGAAAAAAAGGAGGTACGGCAGTGGAGCCACGCAATCGTGTGGCGAAACAGGCGATTCCGATA
>QAKL01000135.1 GCA_003343815.1 Clostridiales bacterium | reverse complement strand
TGTACCAAAATACGGCTTTTGCCGTTGCTCATTTTTTCGATAGTGGTTTTTGCTCTGACTTTGATCGAGCCGCGGCCGGTCAAATAAGCGTCGCGAATACCCTTTAATCCCATGATGATGCCGCCGGTCGGGAAATCAGGACCTTTGACGATTTTTAATAAGTTTTCATCGGGCAAATCAGGATTATCGATCAAAGCGATGACGGCATCGATCGCCTCGCCTAAATTGTGCGGTGGGATATTAGTCGCCATACCTACGGCGATACCCGAGGAGCCGTTCACCAAAAGATTAGGAAAGCGGCTGGGGAGCACGGTCGGCTCCTCCAAGGATTCGTCGTAGTTTTTCATATAATCAATCGTATCTTTTTCCAAATCGGTCAGCATTTCCATGGCAAGCTTGGTCATACGCGCCTCGGTATAACGCATAGCCGCCGCGCTGTCGCCGTCGACCGAACCGAAGTTACCCTGACCGTCTACCAAAGGATAGCGGATATTGAAATCCTGCGCCAAGCGCACCATCGCATCATAAACGGATGAGTCGCCGTGCGGATGGTATTTCGCCAGCACGTCACCGACGATATGGGCAGATTTTTTATGTGCTTTATCTGGAAACATACCCGTTTTGTACATCGAAAACAGAATACGGCGATGGACAGGCTTCAAACCGTCGCGCACATCGGGCAGCGCGCGGCTGGTGATGACGCTCATCGCATAATCAATAAACGAATCCTGAATTTCTTTTTCCATGACAACGGGCATGATTTTGCCGTGTGTAAAATTATCCATATTTCCTCCTTCTTAAATGATTAAATATCTAAATTACGGACGTATTTGGAGTTAGTGGTGATAAATTCGCGGCGCGGCTCGACTTTGTCGCCCATCAAAACGGTGAATAATTCGTCAGCCAAAATAGCATCGTCGACTTTAACTTTTAGCAAAGTACGGGTTTCGTTATTCATCGTCGTTTCCCACAACTGCTCAGGGTTCATCTCACCTAAACCTTTGTAGCGCTGGAGACGACCTGCGATTTCCTCACGTCCTGAGCCTAAGGAGGTTAAATATTGGTCTAACTCCTCATCGGTGTAAAAATACATATCCTGCTTTTCTTTTTTCGATTTTTTAATCTTATAAAGCGGAGGCTGGGCGATATAGACATAGCCGTTTTCGATTAACGGTTTCATATGGCGATAGAGGAACGTCAAAAGCAATATACGGATGTGCGCACCGTCGACATCGGCATCGGTCATGATGACTAATTTGTGATAGCGAGCCTTGGTAATGTCGAAATCATTGCCCACGCCGCAGCCCATAGCCGTGATCATATTGCGGATCTCATCGCTGCTTAACACACGGTCTAAGCGCGCTTTTTCGACATTTAAAATTTTACCGCGCAAAGGCAGTATCGCCTGGAAACGGCGGTCGCGTCCTTGTTTTGCCGAGCCGCCTGCACTATCGCCCTCGACTAAGTACAATTCGCAAAACTGCGGATCTTTGATCGAGCAGTCGGCGAGCTTACCGGGGAGAGAAGTATTTTCCAAAGCACTCTTGCGGCGCGTTAATTCACGAGCCTTGCGCGCGGCCTCGCGGGCGCGGGCGGCGCTGTTCGCTTTATCGATGATTTTTTTACCGACAGAAGGGTTCTCCTCTAAAAAAGTCGACAAGCTCTCGCCCGTGATACTGTCGACGATCCCGCGCACTTCGGAGTTGCCGAGTTTGGTTTTAGTCTGACCCTCAAACTGCGGCTCGGGAATTTTTACCGAAATGACAGCAGTTAATCCTTCACGAATGTCATCGCCAGTTAAGTTCTGATCTTTTTCTTTGATAATATTATTTTTCCGACCGTAATCATTAATAACGCGGGTCAAAGCATTTTTAAAGCCTAGCTCATGCGTACCGCCCTCGTGGGTGTGAATATCGTTGGCATAGGATAGGATCATCTCCTGATAACTGTCGGTATACTGCATGGCAATTTCGACTTGGATCGAATCCTTTTCCTTTGCAAAATAAATCGGTTTGGGATTGATCGGAGTTTTATTTTCATTAAGGAAATTGACAAAATCGACGATGCCGCCTTTATGATAATATTCCTCGCGTTTATTTTCCTCGCGCTCGTCCTCTAAAGTGATAAGTAATTCTTTATTTAAGAAAGAAAGCTCGCGCAGACGTTTCTTTAAAATATTGAAATCATAGACGGTGCCTTCTTTGAAAATTTCCGGATCCGGCGCAAAATGCACGATCGTGCCGGTGCCTTTGACTTTGCCGCACTCCTGTAAAGGAGAAGCGACCTTGCCGCGCTCATATTTCTGGCGATAAATTTTGCCGTCGCGATGGATTTCCACCTCTAAATAGGTAGAAAGAGCGTTAACGACGCTCATACCGACGCCGTGCAGACCGCCGGAGACTTTATATCCTCCTCCGCCGAATTTACCGCCGGCATGCAGGACAGTCAAAACGACCTCAACCGTCGGAATACCCATTTTCGGGTGAATATCGACCGGAATACCGCGGCCGTGGTCCACGACGGTAATCGAATTATCCGCGTGGATAGTGACGTTAATCTCACTGCCGTAGCCTGCCATCGCCTCGTCAATACTATTATCAACTATTTCATAAACTAAATGATGCAGACCGTTCGGACCGGTCGAGCCGATATACATACCCGGGCGGCGTCTGACGGCTTCCAAGCCTTCAAGGACCTGGATCTGTTCTGCATTATAATTATTACTTTCAGCCAAGATTCATACTCCTTTCTTTTAAGGACACAAAATAGGCCGGCAGTTTTCTTGCACAGCCTAAAAATTATCATAAATATTATAGCAAAAAAGCCTGAAAAAGTAAAGCGTTTAGCGCAAATTTTTCGGCTTTTAAGCGGTAATTTTTAAATTTTAATGATTTTTCCCTTTTTTACTTCGAAAGCTTGATTGTAGGGCAAATTTCCTGCCTTAAATTCCATATTGGCAGCAGTGATGATCGTCTGCATTTGCTCGTTTTGGATCTCTCGCAATAAATACTCGCGTCTTAAATCATCCAGCTCGCTTAAAACATCGTCCAAAAGCATTAGCGGCTTTTGCCCGTCGTTAATAAAAAGCTTAGCCTCTGCCATTTTTAAAGCAAGAATAAAACTGCGCATCTGTCCCTGCGAGCCGTAAATCCGTAATGGCAAATCGTTTAAGTAAAAAATCAAATCATCTCTTTGCAGTCCGAACAAACTCGTGCCGCGCCTGATTTCCTCTTTTTTATTTTGCACAAGCGTCTGCAAAAATAAAGTATTAATTTCTTTCGGCGGCATTTCGGCGATTTTGCCCAAGCTCGATTGATAAGTGATGTTTAATTTTTCTAAACCGTGACTCAAATCATGGTGGATCCTGCGCGCCAAAGGAATAATTTTTTTCAAATAATCAATGCGTTTGGCGATCAAAATACTGCCGTAATGCGCCAGCTGCTCGTCCCAGACGTCCATCGTCTCGCTATAATCGGCTTTAATTTGCTTTTCCTTTAATAAAGAATTGCGCTGCATTAAAACTTTTTGATATTTTTGCAGGTTATAGGCATAATTTTTGTCATACTGCGAAAGCGACATATCTAAATAGCGCCTGCGCTCGACAGGCGAGCCTTTGACTATTTTTAAATCGTCGGGCGAAAATAAAACTACCTGCAAAATACCGTACAAATCAACCGATTTTTTATAAAGCACGCTATTTATCTTGATCTGCTTTTTTTTCTGGCGATTAGCGGAAATATCTATTTCATAGCGGCGCTCGCGTATCACTTCGCCGCTTAAGCGGAAAAAATCGCGATCAAGCTTGATCAGCTCATCGGTTTTTTTGCCCCCACGGAAAGTCGCGGCGCAAGAGAGATAATAAACCGCCTCCAAAAGATTGGTCTTGCCCTGCCCATTTTGCCCCAAAAATAAATTAACCCCGGGATCGAAAGAAATTATTTCTTTTTCGTAGTTGCGGTAATTTTCCAAGGACAGCTTTTGTAAATACATTTTTAACTCCGCAACGGCAAAATCAGATATAAATAGCTGTCGTCGTTTAATCCTGTAAAGACTGCCGCGCCCAATGATCCGCAAAATGTCGCCTGCAAATCCTCGTAATCCATTGTTTTAAAAGCGTCTGTTAAATATTTAGCATTAAAAGCGATGCTCAAATTTTCACCATCTTGATAAATCGGCAGGTTTTCGTCGATTTTACCGTAATCGGATTGGGAAGTAATATTGATATTTTCGTCTTCAATTTTAATTTTAATGACATTTGTACCGTCTTTTTCTGAGCTGAAAAGAGTAGCGCGGTCGATGGTGTTTTGCAGACTGCGCTTTTTAAATTTGATCAAAGTCTGATGCTCGGAGGGGATGACGCGGCGATAATCAGGATAATTGCTGTCGATCAAGCGGGTGTTAAAATGAATTTCGCTGTTGGAAAAGGACATCTGATTTTGATTGTAGGTAATATGGAGCAAATCCTCGTCATCGTCCTTTAAAATACGGCTCAATTCCTCCAAGGCTTTAACCGGGACGACTTTTTGA
Organism: Clostridiales bacterium; assembly: GCA_003343815.1. Lineage (GTDB taxonomy): Bacteria > Bacillota > Peptococcia > Peptococcales > Peptococcaceae > QAKL01. Next base: position 826 of record QAKL01000135.1, on the reverse strand, counting down.
AAAGAGCAAGAGTCTGGATTTTGGATAGCTCCGGCTTTAAAGCTTAAACGGTAGCTGTCAGTGGAAACCATTTTTAATTGATTATTTTCCACTTCAAGCAGCGCCCCGGTAAATACCGGACGGACATCGTCTTTATTAGCGCAGAAAGTAGTCTGTTTGACTAAATTTTTAAACTCGCTGGGGATGATGGCAATGCTTTTGTCGCCGTTAATCTGGCTGATAGTCGGAAACTCTTCGCCTTTCCAGCCTTTGATGGAGCTTTCGGCGTTTTCATAGGTAATTTTCATTGAAACGGAATCGGGCTGATATTCAAATATAACCTCGCCCTCAGGTAAGCGTCTGGTTAATTCGGCGAAATATCTGCCGGGTAAAACGATATCTCCCTCAGAAATGATTAATGCCGGGACGGTGCACTCGATAGATATTTCTAAATCGGTAGCGGCGAAGGTCAGGCGGCCGCCTTGAGCTTTCAAATAAATACCGGATAAAATCGGCACGGTGTTTTTCGCGGAAATAGCTTTTTGCACGGCGTTGATGCCGTACAGTAGATTTTCTTTCGGTGCGGAAAATTTCACGTTTATTCCTCCTTTTTGTTTTGGATGATTTTGTTTTCTTCATCTTCTTTATATGGTGTAAAGTAGTAGTAGCAGTAGAGGCTGTGGATATGTTGAAAAGTAAAAAAATGCGGATAAAAATGCCTGTTTACAGATGTGTATAAGCATGTGGAAAATATTTGCCTCTTGTCCACAAATCCACAGGCAAATATTATATACACATTTTATCAACATGAAAAATACCGTTATCCACAGGTTATCCACAAATTGTT
>QAKL01000058.1 GCA_003343815.1 Clostridiales bacterium | reverse complement strand
ATCCATATCTTCCAAAGAGAACTCAACCCGAATCTTTTTCGAGTCGACCTCACCCTTGGAAAGCAAGACAACCGTCTCGATCGAGGCGGTATGTGGAAACATATCTACCGGCTGAATTTTGGTGAGTGTATAGCCGCAGCTGCACAAATACGCCGCATCGCGCGCCAAGGTTGTCGGATTGCAGGAGACATACACGATCCGCGCGCAATTGCTTTCGCCCAAAGCGTCCAGCAAAAATTGGTGGCAGCCGGCGCGGGGCGGATCGACGATGATAACGTCGGCATGATTATTCTTTTGCCATTTACCCAGCCACTCCTCCGCTTTCGCCGCAGTAAAGGTGCAATTCGTCAAATTATTCAGCGCCGCATTTTCCTTAGCGTCGCGCACCGCCTGCGCCACCGACTCCACGCCGTAGACAGCTTTAGCTTCATGCGCCAAATAAATGCCGATCGTCCCGATTCCGCAGTATAAATCCAGCACCGTCTCTGTACCCGAAAGCTCCGCATATTCTTTCACCAGATCATAAAGCGCCTCAGCTTGACTGTTATTAATCTGAAAAAACGACTGCGGCGAGAGCTTGAAGCGGCAAGCGCCGATATGATCGGTCAAATATTCTCTCCCTGCCAAAAGTCTGAAACTTTTGCCGAGCATCAGCTTAAGATTGGTATTCACATTATGATAAACACTCACTATCTCGGGAAATTGCCGCATTAAATCTTGCGACAGCTCAGGCAGGCGCCACGCCTGCTCGCGCGTGATAAAGACGACCATCATTTCGCCGTTTAATTTACTGTGACGAATTAAAATATTTTGGATATAATTCACCCGTCCCGCGCGCGTGAGCTCCTCTTGCAAATATTTCAGCAATTCATTCACCCTATTAGGAAAAAGTCGGCACTCCTCGGCTAAAATCAAATCATGGGAGCCTTGGGCAAAAAAGCCCAAGCTCACCCGTCCATTTTCGTAGGAAACATGAAAAAGCCCCTTATTGCGGTATGCCCACGGCTCACTCATCCCTAAAGCCAGCGGCACTTCTATATCCAGATGCCCGATCCTTTTTAAAGCATCCCGCACCATCTGCGTTTTTATTGCTAACTGCCACTGATACTCTGCCTGCTGCAAGACGCACCCGCCGCATGCTGCCGCTTGCGCGCAGAAAGGCTCGACGCGCTTTAAAGCCGGCTTTAATATTCTCAGCAAGCGCGCGTACGCCATATTGCTTTTGACCGCGGTGATCTCCGCCTCGATTTCCTCCGTAGGAAGCGCCCCTTCAACAAAAACGACCATTTTATCTATGCGCCCCACGCCCATCCCCTGGTGCGACACTCCGTCTATCAATAATTGTACCTTATCTCCCACTGCTAACTTTTCCATGAAAAATTCTCCTTAAATCCAAAATGCCAAACCAAGCATCAGCGCATTCCATGTAGCGTGCGCGATCATAGAGGAATAAAGCGAGCCGTTTTTTTCCCGCAAAATATTTAAAAATACCGCAGCCATCGTCAAAAATGCGAATCGGTATAAATCGAAATGCAGCGCGCCAAACAAAACAGAAGTCCAAACGCACGCATATCTTTTATCTATTATTTCGGCTAATCCCTGATAAAGGAATCCGCGGAACAATATTTCCTCGCTTACAGGCGCCGCTATGACGCCTAAAAAGCAAACCTTAGCAATCGTTTGCCACGACCGCGCCTGCTCTGCCGTCGCGATGATCCTCTGCGTTGTCAAATGCTGCGGCCAAAGCACATTCATTTCCCGCGAAGCTAAAAGTAAAACTATGCAGATCCCTATTCCCACCAGTACGCTTAGCGCAATATCGCGCATCTTCAGCCTGCCAAAAAAGAATCGCAAATCACAGCCAGCATGCCGCCAAAATTTTACAATCAAAACAGCTAAAATAATATTTTGATAAATGCTAAAAAGTAGCTGATCCTCGCCTACGCCGAAAAGCATCTCCGTGCAGAAAAAAAGCATCCTGCCCAAGACAGCACTTAAAACATAAAGCGCACCTGCTTTGATCAGCACTTTGCTCCAAGTTAATCTCATCCATATATCTCTGATTTGCTCTGCTTCTGCTCGTCTTTGCACTGTTTTCACCTGCCGCTTGCTTTATTTCACCCAAATGTATAGCGCGCGTTTTTTTGCTCATACTAATCCCAAGGAGGCGAAAAAAATGTGGCTTTTAATAACTCTTATTATTATAGCAGGTTTTATTCTGTTTAGTCAATTTATAAGCCGCCTAGACGGTGAAAATTTTCGAGGATTAGGCAAAATTATTACTTCCGAGCGACCGATTTCTGCACAAAATGCCAAAACAAACGACGCATTTGAAATCATTTCTGGACAAAACGCGCCCTTTTTCGACACATTGCTCATGTTATCTTTAGATAATCCCCAAACATTAAACATCAGTTGGAAAATCTCTCACGAGGAATACGCCCGCGCTGTCAGTATTCACCACGCCTCCGGCACCGATACGACGAAAGCCGTCTTAAAGCTAAACTACACCGGCAGATTATATTTTAAAGAAGAATACCCCATCAGTTTAAATGAGCAGAAAAAACAGCTCAGCATCAATGCACCCGGCTGCGAAATCTGTGCAGAAATCGGTTTTTATACCGACACTGGCGCCTTTTTCGCCCTCGCCTGCTCCAATAAAATTACCGTCCCGTCATAAAAAAGCGCCGAAATTATTCTTCGGCGCTTTTTTTTATGCTTTCTTTGTCATTTTCATCAAAAATAGTTTCGGCAAAATACTTTTCGTCCTCTTCTTTTTTCGGCAGATCCGCCAAAGTATTCAGCCCGAAAAACTGCAAAAATTGCTTCGTAGTCCCGTAAAGGATCGGACGACCGATGACTTCCTTGCGCCCTTTTTCCTCGACTAAGCCTTTATTTTGCAAAGTATTCATCGCTCCGTCGACATTGACCCCGCGCAATAACTCTACCTCGCCTTTAGTTACCGGCTGCTTGTACGCCACGATTGCTAATGTCTCCAGCGCCGCCGCCGATAAACTGCTCACCTGCGGCTTGTACATTTTTTCGATATATTCTTTATATGCTGCTTTGGTCGCATAAATATAGCCGCCCGCCAACTGCACGACCTCGATCCCGCGGTCGGCGGCTCGGCTTTCGCGCATCAATATTTCCAACACTTCGTTTATTTCTGCCTGGCTAAAGCCTGTAAGCTCCGCTAAATCAGCAGGGGAGAGCGGAGTATTGGTGATAAAAAGCAAACTTTCCACGATTGCTTTCATTTCTTGATTAAATAGCATCTGCCGCCTCCTCTGGCTCCGCTTTGATTAACCACAAAGAACCGAAATTTTCATCCTGCCTAATCAAAAGAGCGCCCATTTTGTACAATTCCAACAACGCCAAAAATACCGAAATCACTTTGCGTTTACTATAAGGCGGCGTAAAAAACGCGCCAAACTCCACCATAGGCTCTTTGGCTAAACTCTCTGTGATCAAATCCATCATCGCCTCGATCTCGTAGCTTTCGCGGCTCAAAACCAATTCCGGCTTTTCTTCCTCCACATGCTGCAAAACCTTGCTGAAAGCCTGCCACAACGCATCCAACGGTACATTGGCCACCGGATTGTCCACGCTGAAATCCTTGCTCAAACCTGCGATATCTATTTCCTTAAAGCCATAATTTTGCATATTTGCCGCTGCGTCCTTTAATTCGAGCGAGGCTTCTTTGTAAAATTTATACTCAAGCAAGCGTCTGGTCAATTCCTCACGCGGATCCTCTGCCTCTTCCTCGGCTTTAGGCGGCTTAGGAAGGAGCATTTTAACCTTGATACTGATTAAATGCGCCGCCATCACCAAAAACTCGCTGGCGATTTCCAGATTCATTTCCTCGGCGGCGTCCAGATACGCCAGATACTGCTTGGTAATATCAGCTATCGGGATATCGTAAATATCCATTTTGTTGCTTTCCAAAAGATGCAATAATAAATCAAGCGGTCCCTCAAAATTATCCAAGCGCACCAAATATTTTTCTTCCTCTGCCATTTTTCCTCCTAAAAGAGCGTAAATGCCAAAGTCACAAACGCCGTATAAATCCCGCCCGCAATCGGCGAAATGATCTTGCCGAAAACGTTGGTAATCGCCAAAACGAGCAGTAAAATCATGCCGTACTGATCCATCACCGACAAAAATTTATACGCCGCGTCTTTGGGGATCAGACTCGCCAAAATTTTTGAGCCGTCCAGCGGCGGAATCGGCAAAAGGTTAAAAATCGCCATATAAATATTCAGATAAATCGCGCTTGCGATAATCTGCGCCAAACTCATATTAAAACGTGCTGCCAACGGCACGAACATCGCCAAGACAAACGCTAAGACCACATTGGATAACGGTCCTGCCAAAGACACCAGCAAAATGCCGCGCGAGCGGCTGCCTTTAAAATAAAACGGATTGATCGGCACAGGTTTTGCCCAGCCGAAACCCGTAACAAAAAGCAAAATCGCGCCTAACGGATCCAAATGCGCCAAGGGATTTAAACTCAGCCTCCCGGCGTTTTTCGCCGTATTATCTCCCAATAAATATGCCGTATAGCCATGCGCCAGCTCATGCACCGTAATAGTCACCAAAACTATCACCGCGCCGCTTAGCATCGCCGCAAGCGAACCGGAAAAAAGCAATTACTTCACACTCCTCATTTATTCGCGCCGCTATCTGCCGCTTTTTGCAAAGCCGCAGCAAACGTGCTTTGATTACTTTGTTTTTCTGCCTGTACCTGCTTTAAATTTTCGACATACTCCTCCAAGCACCAACCGTTAGCCTTGATCGTCTCGGCGGCATTTACTCCGACATAGCGGTAATGCCACGGCTCGTAGATAATCTTGGTAATATCCTCTTTATCCTTGGGATAGCGCAGGACGAACCCATACTCGGCACTATGCTTATCTAACCATTTAAAAGCCGCCGTATTTTCAAAGCCATCGTCCAACTGCTGATATCCGGGAGTAATCAAATCAAGCGCCAATCCCGTATGATGCTCGCTTGTCCCCGGCACGGCGACAATCGTTTTGGCAATATTATATGCGTCGTTATAATTATAACCGTTGTTTTGATACTGCTTAATTTTGCGGTTAAAAAGAGCAGTCTGCTTATCTATCGAGCGATACGCCGAGCATGGATAAATCGTTACCCCGTCGGCTTTCGCCGCAGCCAGCATCGCGTTTAAATCCTTTTCAATCCTTTGGTCAACGACATATCCCCCGACTGTAGCCTGAGTAAAGCCGATTTCCGCTTTTAACGGATTGTCGATATTAACCAAAATCGTCATCCATTCCGGCGTAATGTCCTCCTTCGGCACCTCCACCGGTGCTAATATTTCCTGCGTCCGCACCAAAACTTTGCACAGTCCGCTCACCGGCCAGCTATACGCGCTCAAAGCCAAACTAGCGGTCAATAACGAGACGCCCATTACCAGTTGCCATTTCTTTCGCATGATTATCCTCCATTATACCAAAGTGCTGATGTCATCCAGCCCTATGCTGTCGCATACCAAAAATCGCGCTGTCAAATTTGCCAATTTCGTATAAAAATCATCTTTTTCGCTTGCGCGCAAGGTTTTGATCCACTCAGGCACCCATGAAAGCAGATGATCCTTTAAAAACCAATCCTGCTCCTCCAAAAGCTGCCCTGCGCGCCGATCTACGCCCATTTCCACTGCCTGCTGCGCCAATCCGCAGGTGCGCCCCATAAAGCTTAACTCCATCGCCAGATAACCGTCGGCCTCCATTTCTGACTTGTTGCCGGAAGCTCCATAGCGCTCGTAGGTCGCCCGCACCGTAAGCATTTCCTCCACCAAGCTGTCTTGGTCCAGCGGCAGATACTTCGTCGCAAAAGGTGGATAAACACTCTCACGGTCGGCGATCAGCATTTCGCAATAATTTTTGCGCACACCGGCAAAATATTCCTCGTTAAAATCCTCGCGGCTTACATAAAGCGCCGCCAAATCCTGCTTTAAGCTTTTCTCGCCCTCCGGCGTCAATAAATCCATCGCTACCGCCAAATCCGGATCGTACAAAGCCTCCAGCTGTTCTCTGCCCGGCTCATTTAACCACAAATCCTGCAATACTTTATACACTCTTTTGCGTGCCGCCAAAATTAACACCATTGCTTCTCTTTCCTCTGTCGTCACAGGCGTTCCTCCTTTCAGCAAATAAAAATTCATTTGCTTATTAATTCGACTAAAAGGGGACTATCTCCTTTTTTTCCAAGGATCAGACCACATTTTTCCTTTACAGCTTCCCCAAAAGCCGATATAATTAAAGATGTGCTATTCTTTTTGATTCTTTTCGCGATACGCTTGGAGGGTAATGATTTTATCTGTATTGTGCCGAGGACGAGCCGCTTTGCCGGCTTCTTCTAACATAATGCGAAAGCCCTCGGTGATGCGCGCCTTTACGATGCCCTCCTCGATATAGCGCAAAATAATACCGCTTTTTTGACAAAAATCATCCAAATAGCGCCATAAAATATAATCCGCCGTCACGATAACCTCCGGCCTTTTCTCCATTTGCGCCAACTTTTTTGCTAATTGCTCTATCAGTTGCTCGCGGCTTTCCGGCGGCTGGCTTAACGCACTGAAAACCACTCGACCGTCTGCCAAATTAACCAAATTAGCATACAAAGGATAGTAGCGGCTGTCCGCAGTTTGCTGCTCCACCGGAATATAAAACCAGCTCATCTCGTACATCTCGCCGTCGGATTTTTTCTGCGCCAAGCGATTGAGCAAAAAAGGATTGGGGAATTCTTTCGGCGCAAGTTCGGCATAAAGTTTTTTTATGGACATGGTTTTCTTCTGCCAGACACCGTTTTGATAATCTATCAGCAAAATCTCGTCCCCATGCGCCGCTTTATCCTGCGCCAGATAATTACTTGCCCAGAATTTCTCCCGAAAAAGCGCGCTCAAACGTTCCAGCACCGCGCAAACGGTACGCAAAATATCTTTATCCCACAGGATTTTTTCCGCCTCGCCCGCCTTTCTTTGGCAAATTATCGGCCAGCGCTCCTGCCATTTAAAAGCATAGTGCCGATAAATCTCCAAAGCTTTTTCGCTCAGCGCCTCCTCGCACATCAGATACACCGCCGTATAATTCTGCCCGATTAGCGCCGATTCGCTGTAAAAATCATCCGTTTCGCATGCCGTTTCCAGATAATTAACAAAATCCTCCGCTTCCAAATAAATGCGCAAAGCGAAAGCATTATCATTTTCGCCTATCCAGACATAGCAGTATCTATCATGCAAATAATCATAAATAGCTATCTTTGATGCCGAGGCACTTTTTGGCTGCACATGTGCCAAAAATTCCGCCAAAGCTCGGTAAGCATTTTTTACATAATAATCAATATCCGATTTTTTTTCCATACCCTCACCTCTTTCAAATCGGTGAAATATATTTATTATAAACTATTTGCCCGAAAAAATAAACATTTTTCCGCAGAAAATATACATTTTCTTCCCAAAGAATGCGGTATTTTTTCTATTCTCGGCATTTTAGAAGCTAAATACACTTTATTAACCAAAAGGAGACTCATATGTACCAAGCTTATATTTTAAACGCCCTCAAGCGCCACCAAGCAAAAAATCCTCTTTCTGCCCATATGCCAGGACATAAAAACGGCGCGATCGTCGCAGAAAATTTACGCACTGCGTGGGGAAGCGATATTTTTCGCTACGACATCACCGAATTGGAGGGAATGGACGATTTGCACCACCCAAGCGGCATCATCGCCCAAAGCCAAAAGCAGGCGGCTGAAATTTTTCATGCCAAAGAAGCCTGCTATCTTATTAACGGCTCCACTGTCGGTCTGCACGCCGCTCTTTTGTCTGCCGCACGCGGTGAGGAAATATTTATCCCGCGCCACTGCCACCGCAGCGTTTATTACGGGCTCATGCTGGCGCAGGCCAAGCCTGTTTTTCTGCCGATCACGCTTGATCCCGTTTGGGGCATTCCATTAGGAGTCGCGCCTACAGATTTAAAAAAGGCAATCTCCGCGCACCCCAATTGTCATAATCTTTTAATCGTCAATCCCACTTACCATGGCATCTCTTGGCAAAACAGCGATCTTATGAAAATCGCTAAAGAAAACAATCTTACCGTCATTGTCGACGAGGCGCACGGCGCGCATTTATCCTTTCACCCTGCCCTGCCGCCGTCCATGCTTTCCTTGGATGCGGATTTAGTGATCCAAAGCTGGCATAAAACTCTGCCTGCCCTCACAGGCAGCAGTTGTCTTTTAATCGGTGAAAACTACCGCGGAAATGACGTAAATATCGCTTTGGATATCCTCCAGAGTACCTCGCCCTCCTATCTCATGCTTTCTGCCTTAGAGTCGGCGGCTATTTATATGGCTGAGCACGGTGAGAGCGACATAGCCGCCTCTTTAGACGAAATCGCTTTACTAAATGAAGAAATCTTTCGCCTCGAAACTATCCAAGCTCTGCAAAATCCCCATTGGCACCAAGACCCTTTTAAGCTTAATTTATCCTCGCGCGCTTTAAGCGGCGCTGAGCTCGCCCAAAAGCTCGCCGCGCACCAAATCTATGTCGAGATGAGCGAAGCCAACAGTGTACTTTTGCTTCTGCCTCTAAAAATCACTCCCGCTTATCGCGAGGCGCTTGTTTCTGCTTTGTCTGAAATTGATGCCTCCTGTCTCACTTTGCCTGAGCGCACGCTCATCGCCCCTTTTTATCTGCCGCAGGTGCCGCCTAAATCCGTAAGTTTAGCCGCGGCTCTCTGGCAGGAGAAAAAAGCCGTACCGCTTGCTGAGGCAGAGGGCGCGATAAGCGCCGAATTTCTCCTCAAATACCCGCCCGGCATCCCTATCGCTCTCCCCGGGGAAATCATCACTGCAGAGATTGTCGAGCTTTTGCGCCGCGACGGTAATTTTGCTGCCATAAACGTCCTCAAAACAAACACTTGATTTTGCCTGATTTTTAAGATATACTGTAATTTAGACTAAAGGAGGTGGCGGCTTTGAGTTTTGCGGAAATTAAAGGACAAGATCAGGCTTTAACGCTGTTAAAATCCGTCTTAGCCAAGCGCCCGACTCACTGCTACTTATTTACCGGGCCTGAGGGTGTAGGCAAAAAAAAGACCGCCCTATCTCTCGCCCAATATTTAAACTGCCCGCACGCTAAGCTCGACGCTTGCGGCATCTGCCCCTCCTGTGTCAAAATCGCGAATAACGAGCACCCGGACGTCTTTTTAATCGAGCCGCTCGGCAGCTCAATTAAATTAGAACAGGTGCATTCCTTAACTAATGTAACGGCTCTGCGCAGTTTCGAGGGCGGCTATCAGGTCATCATCATCGATGACGCGCACCTTCTAACCGAGCAAGCGGCCAACAGCTTATTAAAAATTTTAGAGGAGCCGAAAGAAAAGACAGTCTTTATCCTCGTCACCTCTAAGCCAGAAGCGATCCTCCCTACGATCCGCTCCCGCGCCTGCCAGATCAAATTTAATGCCTTATCCCCTGAAACTATCATTGGCATCTTAGGCGATAGCGCTAAAGATGCCGCCTATCTGGCCGCGGGATCCGTCAAAACGGCGCAAGATATCCTGCACGATGAGGAGTTCTTCCCCTTACGCCGCGAGGTACTCTCCTTTAACATTGAGCCGCACCAAAAAATGAGCCAAATCATCGAACAATGCCGCGCTTGGAAAGTAAACAAAGCCAAGGCGCTCCTTATACTTTCCTTTTTAAGCCTCTGGTATCGCGATTTGTTGATTTTTCGCACGAGCGGCAATGAAAATTTGCTCATCAACCGCGACTGCCTCGAAGAGTATAAAAATTATCCCTACGAGGCGGATTGGATCGCTGTTTTAGAGTTACTGCGCAAATATCAGGGGTATCTGAAGCAAAACGTCTCCCCTGAATTAACGCTTATAGTTTGTTTTTCTCAAATATCATCCCTCATCGGGACATTATAGAAAGGAGCATTACCATGCCTACCGTAATCGGTGTTCGTTTTAAGCCTGCCGGCAAAATATACTATTTCTCTCCTGATGATCTCGCTATTACTACTGATAATTACGTCATCGTCGAAACCTCCCGCGGTGTCGAATACGGCGAGGTCGTCATCGCCCCGCGCGAAGTAGACGAAAGCGCCATCGTCTCGCCCTTAAAAAGCGTCATCCGCGTCGCTACCCCTGAGGACGAGCAGAAAGTTGCCGTTAATCATCAAAAAGAAGCCGAGGCGTTCGACATTTGCCTTAAAAAAATCGCCGATCACAATCTGCCGATGAAGCTTACCAATGTCGAATATACCTTTGACAACAGCAAAATCATATTCTTTTTCACCGCCGACGGCCGCGTTGATTTTCGTGAATTAGTCAAAGATTTAGCCGCTGTTTTCCGCACGCGCATTGAGCTCAGACAAATCGGTGTGCGCGATGAAGCTAAAATGCTCGGCGGTATCGGCATCTGCGGGCGTCCCTTATGCTGCCACAGCTTTTTAGGCGACTTTGCGCCAGTTTCCATCAAAATGGCCAAAGAGCAAAACCTATCTCTAAACCCGGCGAAAATTTCCGGTATCTGCGGCCGCTTATTGTGCTGCCTCAAATACGAAAACGACGTTTACATCCAAAACCGTAAAGAATTAGATGCCCACCGCGTCAAAAATATCGGCGAATTAGACGCCCCTGATCCCGAGGATCGTTTTGATTTGCGCAAATTGGAGGATAAATAATGTCCGTTTCGCCATTCTTAGCGGATGATGAAGATTTAAGCGATTTAGCTTTACGCGATTATCGGCTGATCCAGCGGAAAAACGGCTTTCGTTTTTCCATGGACGCCGTTTTATTGGCGCATTTCGTCCGCCCGCAAAGAAAGCAAAAAATCATAGATTTAGGATGTGGCAGCGGCGTGCTGCCCATTTTACTTTTCGCCGACGAGCCGACGCGCCTTATAACTGCCGTCGAAATCCAAGCCGTCTACGCCGATTTGGCACGCCGCAATATGGCGCTCAATCAAGTGCCGTGCCAAATTTACGAGGCTGATTTGCGCAGCCTGCCTGCTGAATGGGGCTCAACTTTTGACGCAGTCGTTTCCAATCCCCCGTTTTTCCCCAAACATTGCGGCAAACTCAACCCTAACGAGGAAATCAATATCGCCCGTCACGAGATCTACTGCACTTTAGAGGATTTAATCCAAAGCTCTAAGCGTCTCTTAAAACCGCGTGGCAGCTTATACCTCATCTACCGTGCCGCCCGCACCGATGAATTGCTGAGTTTATGCGCTAAATATTCCTTAAAACCAAAACGCTTGCGCTTCATCCATCCCTTTGCGGATCAAGCGGCTAATTTATTGCTCTTAGAGGCAGTAAAAGGCGGGCGCGATACCTTAGAAATTCTCCCGCCGTTATTTATTTACCGATCCCCTCATGTCTACAGCAACGAAATCATCCAAATTTACGGAGGCATTATATGACTACACCTTTATCAGGCACCCTTTTTCTCTGCGCCACGCCCATCGGCAATTTAGGCGATATTACTTTGAGAGTGCTGGAAACCTTGAAAAATGTCGATCTGATCGCCTGCGAGGACACGCGCAAAACCCTGCAGCTGTTAAATCATTTCGACATCAAAAAGCCCTTGACCAGCTATTATGAGCATAATAAAAACGAAAAAGGCCCGTATTTGATCGAGCGGCTCAAAAATGGCGAAAATATCGCCTTAGTCTCCGACGCCGGGATGCCCGGCATTTCCGATCCCGG
>QAKL01000032.1 GCA_003343815.1 Clostridiales bacterium | reverse complement strand
TTTTTTAGGAAAATTAATCGGATTTCTAAGAAAAATTTTTGCAAATTCCTGTTATACCTTTCTTTAATGCGATTAATAACATATTGTTATCTTTGAGAGGCGAATATTTGGCTTTTGTTAAAAAAAAGGATTTGAAATCTTTCGGCTATTTGGTATACTATATAGGTATAGGTTAAAGTGTGACTGCTATGCTTAAATTCGGATGCCTGGCGGCGGTCAACGACCACTTAATAATTTCCAAGGAGGTAGAAATATGATTTTAACAATTTTCTGTTGGGTTGCTTTAATTTTATTTGTTGGATTAAGTCTGAAAAAAGCAAAGCAATTCAGCTCGTTGCCGATGCACGGCAGACAAGATCTGTATCCGATTCCGTTAGAGGATACGGACAAAGCTAAGTATGGTGGTTCTTACATGGAGGAGGATCGCTGGTTTGAGAAAAAACTCCCGCATAATACTGGTGCGATGATCATTGACATGCTGGGTGAGATGCTCTTCATCAAAAAACTTTTCGTCAACCAAAACAAATTCTGGTGGGTTTCGTATTCACTGCATTTAGGCATCTATGCGGCATTGGCGTGGACTGTGCTGCTTTTCGTCGGCGCGTTTGCCGGTCAGGCATCAGTATTCGGCACGATCGTGTACGTATTAGTCACTATCGCCGGTGTAGTAGCCGGTGTATTAATGACTATCGGTGCGGCAGGCTTGATTATCAAGCGTATGACGCAGCATGAGTTCAAAGCATACACCACCCCGCAGGAGTTCTTTAACTTGTTCTTCCTGTTGGCTGTAGCCGTAACCGGTTTGTTAACCTTTATTTTAAACGGCTGCACCTTTAATTACGGCTATGCTATCACCTACGCGATGACTCGTTTCCAATCCCTGCCCGCAGTATGTGCCGGTAATTTGTATCCGGTAGCAAATACCGGTATTTTGTATCTGCACATTTTGCTTTTGGGTGCGGTTATGATTTATATTCCGCTTTGCAAAATGAGCCACTACGTCGGTAAATACTTTACTTTCCACAGTGTAATTTGGGATAACCGTCCGAATATGGCCGGCTCCAAAGTAGAAGAAACTATCATCGCTGAAAGCGGTATTAAACCTGCTCCGGGCAAAAACTGGGCTGCTCCGCATTATCAGCCTGCTCCTGCTCCCGAGGCAGCTAAAGAAGAAAAATAATCAAAGAAGGAGGATGAATCATGATTGACGGCAGAAAAATAGGCCCTCGTGACATTGACAAGTTACCGGGCGAACAATTAACTTTTATTGATACAAAAAATCTGATGCCTTTACCGGCTCCGTTTGACAATCCGGATACCTGGCCGAAATGGCAGGAGGCTAAACCGGAATGGAAAGAAAAATATGCTGCGAATTTGGACGGCATTATTGCTATCGACTGCTTTGAAACTCCGAAGACCAAAGAGGAGCAAGATGAATTAGTCAGAAAATTCCTCTCCGGTGTAGAAAAAATGCTTTCTTCGGAGACTAATAAAGGTATTATCCAATGTTTGAATTTGAGCATGGAATACTGCGCTAAATGTAATACCTGCGCCAATGCCTGCCATGTTTTCGAGGCTTCGGGGTATAATGAAATTTATCGTCCGACATATCGTGCGGAAGTATTGCGCATGATCGTGAAAAAATATTTCACCAAAAGCGGTAAATTGATGGCTAAATTTGTCGGTGCGGATATTGATTTGACATGGGAAGTAGTAGCTCGCTTGGGCGAGAGCGCTTACCGCTGCAATCTGTGCCGTCGCTGCAACCAGACCTGCCCGTTAGCTCTGGACAACAGCTTGTTCGCTAAAGAAATCCGCAAAATCTTCAGCCAGGAGATGGGGATCGCTCCAAAACCGATTTTCGAAAAAGGCGATATGCTGCAATTAAAAACCGGTTCTTCGACCGGTGTCACCAAGGCTGCTTTCTTGGATACGGTAGAATTTTTGGACGAGGATTGTGCTGATTTGACGGGATATGAGTATACTACCCCGATCGATAAAAAAGGCGCGGACATTTTGTTAATTCATAACGCCGGTGAGTTTATGGCTTGGCCGGAAAACCCGATGGCATTCACCATTTTGTTTGAAGAAGCCGGCTTAGATTGGACTTTGAGCAGTGATTTGATGGGCTATGATAACGTAAACTACGGTATCTGGCATGACGATATGCTTGCAAAGAAAATCGCAGTGGCGCAAAATGAGGCTGCGAAAAAATTAGGTGTGCAGCGTATCGTTATCGCAGAGTGCGGTCATGCGCACAAAGCTGCCGCTGTTGTTGCTGACCGTTTCTATCCCGGTAAAGACAGAGTGCCGGTACAGAGCTTCCTGCCTTTATTGCGTGACTTGGTGATGAAAGGCACCTATGATTTAGACCCGAGCCGCAACAACTTCTTAACTACCCTGCATGACCCCTGCAACTATGTACGCCAGATGGGTATTGTTAAACCGCAGCGCGATATCTTAAATGCTGTTATGCCGAAAGGCAATTTCCACGAAATGGAGCCTCATGGCGTCAATAACTACTGCTGCGGCGGCGGTTCCGGTTTCGCTATTATGAACAGCATGAACTTCTCTTACTTCAGAAACAATGTTTCCGCACGTAAGAAATTATCGCAGATCTTAAATGCTTTCGGCGAAGCTTCGGCTGATCCGAGCATCATCAAATACATCACTGCTCCTTGCTCGAACTGCAAAGGTACGATGCGTGATTTGTTGGAAGCATGGCATATGGCTGATTATAATTTCTATTACGGTGGCTTGGTTGAGTTAGTAGTTAACGCGATGACCAAATTCGACGAGCCTTTCTTAGAGTTTTTACGTGACGAATAATTGATAAAAACGGCATCTTTAGATGCCGTTTTTTAATGCCTTTGGCGCGGAGTAACTTTTTCTTGACAATTAGATATAATATGGTAGAATATTAAATAGAGCGTCTGGCGCTCTATTATTTTTTAGCGGAGGTTATTATGAGCAAAAAGGCATTAATTTCACGGGATTTATTCAGCGGACGCAACGGCTTTATTTTGGCATGTATCGGCTCGGCAGTCGGCATGGGCAATATCTGGCTCTTTCCGCGCAGAGTGGCAGCCTACGGGGCGCCGTTTTTGGTGGCATATTTGGTTTTTGTAATTTTGATCGGCTTTACCGGAGTGGTAGGCGAGATCGCTTTTGGACGTGCGATGAAAGCAGGCCCTATGGGTGCGTTTGAAAAAGCGTGCGAAAAGCGCGGCTTAAAGAAAACATTAGGCAGTATCTTGGCGCTTTTGCCGTCGATTACTTCCTTTGCGATGGCGATCGGCTACAGTGTGGTCGTGGGCTGGGTTTTGAAATATTTATTAGGCTCGATCGACGGCTCGGTGTTGATAAATAGCGAGGTCGGTGATTTTGGCGGACTGTTTGGCATGACTGCCAGCGGTTTTAACAATATTATTCCGCATTTGATCGTCTTGGCGATTTCCTTTTTTATTTTGGTATTTGGTATTTCCAAAGGGATCGAGCAGTCCAATAAGGTATTCATGCCGGTATTTTTTCTGCTGTTTATCGGCATTGCCGTCTATGTATCGACTTTAAGCGGCGCGGGAGCGGGCTATCGCTATATGTTTATGATGAGCGACTGGAGCTTGCTTTTTTCGGGAGAGGTTTGGAAATATGCGCTCGGGCAGGCGTTTTTCTCACTTTCCTTAGCAGGCAGTGGCACGCTGGTGTACGGCTCTTATTTGAATGATGATACGGATGTGCCTTTTTCAGCGATGAGTATTGCTTTATTTGATACTCTGGCGGCGTTTATTGCGGCCTTGGCGATTATCCCGGCGGTTTATGCGGCTGGAATCGACTTTAACGCGGAGATTACCTCCGGCCCCGGCTTAATGTTTATCTATCTGCCGTATGTCTTTAAGACGATGCCTTTAGGTAGTGTGGTGAGCATCATTTTCTTCTTGGCGGTGCTGTTTGCGGGGTTAAGTTCACTTATCAATCTTTTTGAGTGCCCGATCGAGGCTTTGCAAAATAAGCTGCATTTGAGCCGTAAATGGTCGGTTTCAATTATTTTAGGCTTAGGCACGCTGGTGGCGATTAATATTACCGACATCGTGTCGCAGTGGATGGACGTCTGCTCGATTTATCTCTGCCCAATAGGCGCGTTGTTTGCCGCGGTGATGTTTTTCTGGGTGTGCGGCGGCACATTCGCTGAAAGTGAGATTAACAAAGGCTCCAAGAAAGCCTTGGGCAAATATCTGGTGCCGATGGGCAAGGTTTTGTTCTGCGGCTTGACGATTGCTGTTTTGATTTTGGGCGTGCTGACCTCGGGCGGTATCGGCTGATTGATGAAAATTTACAGCGGAAACAGCGTCTGCTGTTTCCGCTATTTTGCATATTCACCAAAAAAATTTTGTAACTTTTTCAAAAAAGTCCTTGCAAATGAGCGCTGACTGTGCCATACTGAATAGTAGAGAAAAGATCATGCTTTTCGAGATAAAAGGAGGAAATATGGCGATAAAATATATTTTTTTCATAATTGGCAGCTATTTGTTAGGCTCGGCTAACACTTCCTGCATTTTGGGCTCGGCGCATGGGCACGATCCGCGTCAGTACGGCACTTATAATGCGGGCGCGACCAATATGGGCTATATCTTCGGCGCGAAAACCGGCGTTATCGTAGCTTTGATAGATATTTTCAAAGGCTTTGCGGTAGTGTGTCTGGCTAAATTTTTCGCGGAAAATGCGCCTTACTTGGATTTGCTGAGCGGGCTTTCCTGTGTGCTGGGGCATATGTTCCCGATTTTTTACGATTTCCACGGAGGCAAGGGTTTGGCGGCGTTAGGCGGGACGATATTGGCTATTGATCCGCATTTAGCGATATTTTTAGGGCTAATCGCCGCAACTTTAATTGTGGTGACGCATTACGGGATCGCGGCGGCGGTGAGTGTGAGTATATTGTTTCCTGTATTTTTGCAATTACGCACAGGCGACTGGTTCGCATTTTTACTCACGATGAGCGTGTCTCTTATCATGCTTTATAAGCACATGCCTAATTTTAAACGCATTGCCGAGGGGACGGAGGTACGCTTTTTTGTCAAGGACAAAGCCGAATAATTAATATTCTATCATTATTATAATTACTGGACTTCCCCTTTAAATTGTGCTATAATGAGCCAATTAAAATAAAGGGGGAGTTTTTTATGGAAGAAAAGTCTTTTACTCACGGTGTGACATTGCACAAAGACGGCACCTATGCTTTGCAGTTAAATATTGATTTCGGCTATATGACGCCCGATGATTTGATTACTTTAGGCGAGATCGCCAAAAAATACGGTGTTACTTGTTGCGCGGCGACAACGGCGAAAAAAATCAGTTTGATGAACGTCAAGGAAGAGGACGTCAATAAAGTTTGGGCAGAGGTCGACGAGGCTTTCGGCGAGCGTTTGTACTACCCGCACGGCAAAGTCGTCCTATGCCCGAGCAATGATTTTTGCAAATTTGCTATGGCAGGCAAGGATAACCGTCCGATCGGTAAAAAGGTTGTCGATATTTCCTTGAAGCATAACGCCGGGAAAATTAAGGTGGGTATTTCTTCATGTCCGCGCTGCTGTGCGATGTCCAAGACCAAGGATATCGGTATTTTCGCGATGCCAAATGGTTGGAGCGTGTTAGTCGGCGGCAATGCCGGCGGTAATGCGGCTATGGCGCAGCCTGTGGCAGAAAAACTGAGCGATGACGAGTTATTCGCTTTGTTAGAGAAAATTTATCAGTATTTTGAGGACAACCGTCAGGGCAAGGAGCGTACCGTTTTAACGCTGAAACGCTTGGGATTTGATCATTTCAAGAAAAATGTGCTGGGCGAGTAACAAGCTATATACGAAAAAAGGGCGCTTAAGCGCCCTTTTTTCGTATAAAATTTTTCCAATAAAAAAGATGCGTCGAAACGCATCTTTTGAGAAATTTTTCGACCGTGCGCCGAGTTTCGAACATACTCTTCCGAGCGTTACGACGGCAGTTGGCTCGAGCCAGGCACTCCCGCGGCACACATAGTTGCTCGCTTAGTGCTGCTTCCTCCCGGACCTGACACGGTTCGCGAGTCCATGTTGCGCAGGACCCAACTGTCAACACTACTTACCGTCGGCTGACCCCACAAAAGCAGCCCTCAATTTCGGCTTCAATCCTGCTGTAGCGGATTGCAGGTTACAAGACGCCGCTAATGCCCCATTTAGCACGGTCAAACTTTTAAGTACAAATTAAGCTTAATTAGTATAGCATGATTAACTTACTTTGTCAAGTCTTTATCTTGCGCAAAAAAGCGCCAAGGAGGAGAATCCTTGACGCCGGAGAAGAAAGTTATTTAGTGTTATGTTCTTTTTCATAATTGTCCAAAGCGGCGTTAATCGCCTCATCGGCTAAAACGGAGCAATGGATTTTTTGCGCCGGCAGTCCGTCGAGTGCGTCGACAACCTCTTGGTTGGTTAATTTGCGTGCTTCAGCGATAGTGCGGCCTTTGACCATTTCGGTTGCCATGGAGCTGGAGGCAATAGCAGAGGCGCAGCCGAAAGTATTAAATTTCGCGTCGGTGATGACACCGTCATCGTTAATTTTTAAATAGATACGCATGATATCGCCGCATTTAGCGTTACCGACCTCGCCCATGCAGGAAGCGTCGGGCATTTCGCCGACATTGCGGGGGTTGGTAAAATGGTCCATTACTTTTTCAGAGTATAGCATATTTCGTGTTCTCCTTCCAGATAATCATGCCACAGCGGGGAAATGCTGCGCAAATAAGCAACAACCTCGGTGACGGATTTTATGATGTAGTCAACTTCCTCGACAGTATTTTCTTCATTGAGGCTCAAGCGTAAGGAGCCGTGCGCGATTTCGTGCGGTCTGCCGATAGCTAAAAGTACATGGCTTGGGTCCAGTGTAGCCGAGGAGCAGGCAGAGCCGGTAGAGGCGCAGATACCTTTTTGGTTTAATAAAAGGAGCAAAGATTCGCCCTCAATCCCGAAAAAGCTCATGTTGCAGTTACCGGGCAGACGCTTGGTCGGATGCCCGTTTAAAACGCTTTCGGGGATCTGACTCAAACCCTCAATCAAGCGGTCGCGCAGCATGGAGACGTAGGCGGTATTTTTCTCCATATTTTCGACGTTCATATGGAGCGCTTTGGCAGTGCCGATGATGCCGGGGATATTTTCGGTGCCGGCGCGTTTGCCCTGCTCCTGCGCACCGCCTTCGATTAGATTAATGAGGGGGATACCGCGGCGGGCATAAAGGACGCCCGAGCCTTTCGGGCCGTGGAATTTGTGCGCCGAGAGGGAGAGCATATCAATGTGCTCCGCCTGGACATCAATCGGCAGATGGCCTGCGGCCTGGACGGCGTCTGTGTGGAATAAAACGCCAGCTTCCTTACATACGGCACCGATTTCGGAAATAGGTTCTACTGTACCGACTTCGTTATTGGCTGTCATGATGGTGACCAAGCAGGTGTCTGGACGGATCGCGTTTTTGACATCCTCAGCGGTCAATAAACCATCGCTGTGTACATCGAGCAGAGTTATTTCGAAGCCGTGTTTAGCTAATTTGTTCAAAGTATGCAGCACAGCATGATGCTCGAACGCGGTAGAGATGATGTGCTTTTTGCCTTTTTTTTCGCCGATCGCTGCGGCAGAAAGGATGGCTTGGTTGTCGGCTTCGCTGCCGCCGGAGGTGAAATAGATTTCATTGGGCTGGCAGTTTAAATCTCGCGCGATGCTCGCTCTGGCTTCAGCCAAAGCTTTGTTGGCAGCTTGACCTACCGAGTGTAAACTGGAGGGATTGCCGTAGATTTCGCTGAAATAGGGGAGCATAGCCTCGACTACTTCAGGTGCTGTCTTGGTCGTGGCGGCATTATCAGCATAAACTTGCATGGGAATAACCTCTTTTCTTAATTCCTATTGATTATGTATGGATTATAACGCCAAAATCCCACCTTGTCAATAGGAATTAAGAAAAAATATGACATATGTCTAAAAATATTTTGGTATAATTATGCTAAAGAGTTTTTATCAAGCGGTTTTACTCTGCCGAGCATGACGTCTTCTAAACTGACAGAGCCTAAATATTGCTCAATCAAATGCTCTAAATTTTCCCATAAAGGCAGAGTGAGGCAGTCGCTGGCGCGCTCGCAGGTGTTTTCGCCGCATTCCAGACAAGCGACAGGTGCAAGGGAACCTTCGGTCAGTTTGATAATCTGGGCGATGTTGTAATCTTTGGGAGCGCGGCTTAGTTTGTAGCCGCCGTCTTTGCCGCGCATACTGTCCAATAAATCGGCTTTGGTGAGCATGGAGACGATCGCTTCTAAATATTTCATGGAAATATTTTGGCGGGTGGAGATGGTTTTTAAAGAGATATAGCCGTC
>QAKL01000023.1 GCA_003343815.1 Clostridiales bacterium | reverse complement strand
ATGGTCATTTTACATTACGGCACTTTTTACATTTATGCAGGTATCATTTCAACATAAACATACGCCGGGGGCAGGACTTTCGAGTCCTGCCTTTTGGCGTTTCTATAGCTGAAAAGCGTCCTTGTACCATATTATTTCTGTTTCTTTCGCAAAATACACACTTACAACATCAAAACGGCAGATTTTATCGCTCATCTTTTCTTTTATCAAAAACTGCTCTGCCGCCCGATACAAAAAACGCTGCTTTTTTAGCGAAATCGTATCCTCAGGCGTCCCGTAGTCGGTGCGGCTTTTGCTGCGCACCTCGACAAAAACCAAGCACTCGCCGTCCAGCGCCACAATGTCTAACTCACCTGCTTTTACATAATAATTCCGCGCGATAATTATTAAACCCTGCTTTGCTAAATAGTCGCTCGCCAGCTCCTCGGCTAAATTGCCCAATTCTTTTTTATTCATCATTTTCTACCAACGGCGCGTAAAGTTTAATAATCTCCTCCGCCGCTTTCATCCCATCCACCGCCGCCGAGACGATCCCTCCGGCATAGCCTGCGCCCTCACCGCAGGGATAAAGCCCGCTTACATTGACCGCCTGACCGCTCGTATTGCGCAATATCCGCACAGGCGAGGAGCTGCGCGTTTCGATCGCCGTCAAAACCGCCTGCGGATGAGCAAAGCCTTTGATTTTGCCTGCAAAGTAGGGGATAGCCTCTCGTAATGCCGCCGTAACTTCCTCGGGCAGACATTCTTTGATCTCGCGCGACACCACCCCGGGGCGATAACTCGGATTTATCTCGCCGAAATCTTTACTCGGACGATCTTTTAGAAAATCACGCACCAGCTGTGCCGGAGCCTTGTACCCCTCGCCTGACAATTCGTAAGCTTTACGCTCCCAATAGCGCTGGAACTCCACTCCTGCCAAGACATCATTTGCGCCGAAATCCCGCGCGTCCACGCTGACGATCAAAGCACTGTTGGCGTTTTCTGCCGCTCGAGCGTGCAAACTCATGCCGTTAGTCACGATACCACCCTCCTCCGAGGCGGCAGCGACCACCTGTCCACCGGGACACATGCAAAAACTATACACCGCGCGCCCATTCGCCGCATGATAGGTGAGCTTGTAATCCGCCGCGCCCAAAATCGGCAGCTCGGCATATTTTTCCCCGTACTGCGCCAGATTGATCAAGCTCTGCGGATGCTCAATGCGCACGCCTATGGCAAAAGCTTTCGGCACTAATTCCACCTTTTGCGCCACCAACTGGGCAAAAGTATCACGCGCGCTATGCCCGATCGCCAAAATTACCGCCTCTGCGGCGATTTTCTCTTCATTATTCACCACTACGCCTTTAATAGCGCCGTCAGTGATTATAAACTCGGTCACTTGGGCGTTAAAACGCACCTCGCCGCCTAAATTGATGATGTGATAACGCAGATTGCGCACTACTTTGCGCAGGACATCCGTCCCGATGTGCGGGCGGTGACTGTAGATGATATCCGCAGGGCCCCCATGCGCGATCAATTCCTCCAAGATGTGGCGCACACGGATGTCTTTAACCCCCGTCGTTAATTTGCCGTCGGAAAAAGCGCCAGCGCCGCCCTCGCCGAACTGCACATTAGAGTGGATGTCTAAATCTCCGCCCTGCCAAAACGCCTCTACTTTAGTCGCGCGCGCATCGACATCCTCGCCGCGCTCTAAAACTAACGGCTTATAGCCCATTTGCGCCAATAAAAGCGCCGCAAATAACCCCGCAGGCCCCGCGCCGATCACAATCGGACGATTTTTTAAAGTGTTATCCCCAGCTTTCGGCTTTTGATACTGCTCAATCACCGCGCGGCTCACCTGCTTGGGATCGCATTTACGCAATATTTTATTTTCATCGCCCTTAATTTCAGCATCGATCGTATAAACCAGACAAATGCGCTCTTTTTTGCGTGCGTCGATCGACTGACGGTAAATTTTGTAGCTTAAGAGTTCCTCCGGTTTAATTTTCAAAATTTTTATGATTTCCTTTTTTAAAATCGGCTCCTGTTTCTTATAAGCGTCGATTTTAATAGCATTTATTCTGAGCATCGCAGACCCACCTTTTTTATATTACCTTAATCATAATAAAAAAAAGACCGACGGTCAAGCCCTATCCGCCAATCTTTCGGAAAATCTACATTTTTATGACCGCTCCGGGCGCGATATCTGCTCGGGCAAAATCCTTTGGCTCAGAGGAAACAATCCGCTGCACCTCATAATTACCCCTGCCTAAATCGCGCGCGTAAAGCCGCACTCCCTGATAAATACACATGACCAATTCCTGTGCTTCGTC
This sequence comes from Clostridiales bacterium, assembly GCA_003343815.1. GTDB lineage: Bacteria > Bacillota > Peptococcia > Peptococcales > Peptococcaceae > QAKL01. The sequence continues at coordinate 4,810 of QAKL01000023.1, read as the reverse complement.
CTTAGAGGTAAAATCAGGCGGGCAAAGGCTGTAAAAAACGTCCATTACTCCACCATCCCCTCAATTAATTCATCTACTTTCGCCATTGCCTCGCGAATTGAGCCTACAGCGTCAATCAGCCCGCACTCGACGGCACGTGCTCCTACTACGACCGAGCCGATATCTTGGGATAATTCGCCTACGGTAAACATCAGCTCACGAAATTTTTCATCGGAAATATGCGAGTGGCGTACCACGAAATCGACTACCCTATCCTGCATGCGCTCGATATATTCCATCGTCGCCGGGACTCCGATAACCATACCCGTTAAGCGTACAGGGTGGATCGTCATACTGGCGCTTGCGGCTATAAAACTGTAATTTCCAGCCGTAGCTATCGGCACGCCGATACTGTGCCCGCCGCCCAAGACGACCGTCACCACCGGTTTTTTCATACCGGCGATCCCCTCGGCAATCGCCAATCCCGACTCCACATCACCACCCACCGTATTTAAAAGCACCACCGCGCCCTCGACGTCCTTGTCCTGCTCAATTGCCACCAACTGCGGCAGGATATGTTCGTATTTCGTCGTTTTATTTTGACTGCCCAAAAGCATATGCCCCTCGATCTGCCCGATGATGCTGATACACTGGATACGGCTCGGCACTTGGGGGAGATTCGGCATACCGAAATCCGTTAAATTATTATTGATATATTCCTGTCTGTCAAATTGACTCATACCCTCACTCCTTTTGTGGTGTAGTATGAGCCAAATTTTTTCATTTATGCGTTTTCGATTAATTCAAAGCGTTTAAGTGATTGCCCGTCTTTTTCGATCGTTTCCATAAACATCGCCAAAGGCCGCACCCAGATGCCCATTTCACCGTAGAGCGCCTGATACACCGCCATTTTTTCTAAAGTTTCGCTATGGGTAGCCACCGCCAAAAGCTTGTAATTATTACCCTTGTAGTGGCGGTAAATGCCGCCGATTACTGCCTCTTCCATAACCTCACCTACTGTGCTTTCGCTAAATTGCGGCCTGTCGCCAGCATGAGTTTCAGGCGATTCTCCTGATTGACCTTGGTCGCACTGGCATCGTAGTCAATCGCTACAATATTGGCCCCGGGATTGCCCTCTTTTATTTTGCGGATCATGCCGCGGCCACAGATGTGATTCGGCAGGCAGCCGAACGGCTGAGTGCAGACGATATTATTCACTCCGCTGTCCAGTAATTCCAGCATCTCCGCTGTCAAAAGCCAGCCCTCGCCCATTTTTACGCCGTAGTGGATGTAGCCTTGGGCTAATTCTTTCGTATGTGCAAAGCTCGAGGCTTGGCGCAAATTGGGATATTTCGCGATAGCCTGGTTCATCTCTGCCTGCATCTGGGAAAATTTTTTGACCAAGTAGGAAAAAATCATCGCCTTGGCTTTGCTATGCCCATAAAGCTTGCGATCCTCCTGGTGGGTGTCGATCGTATATAAAAGGAAATCCAACAGCCCGGGGACGACGACCTCTGCGCCTTCTTTGTGCAGGAAATCTTCCAAATTATTATTGCCCAAAGGCGCAAATTTGACATAAATTTCGCCGACAATGCCCACTTTGATTTTCTCCTCGCCTGTTACTTTGATTTGCGAGAACGAGCGGCAAATTCTGTCCATATTGACCAATATTTCATCGTGCGCCAGTCCTTTGCCCTCTTTAAACTGCTCGGAGATCTCGTCGCACCAGTGTCTAATCAATGAATCCACGCTGCCCTCGCGCTCCTCATATGGTAATAATTGATTGCGCAGGCACATCAGTAAATCGCCGTACACGATCGCCTTGATGAGCTTAAAGATAAATTTCAAACTCAAATCAAATCCCGGATCCTTTTCCATACCCGTATAATTCAAGGAAACGACCGGGATATACGCCAGATCCGCTTTTTTGAGCGCCTTGCGTAAAAGTCTCACATAATTAGACGCTCGACAGCCGCCGCCGGTCTGCATTAGCATTAACGCTACTTTGTGCTTATCATATTTGCCGCTGTCAAGCGCATCCATCAGCTGCCCGATAGTTAACTGCGCCGGATAGCAGATGTCATTATGCGTATATTTTAAGCCTTTATCGATTACCCTGTGATCGCGCGTATCGATGATTTCCAGATGAAAGCCCTCTATGGCGAATAATGTCTGCAGCAGTTTGAAATGAATAGGCAGCATCATCGGCACCAAAATAGTATAGCTTTCTTTCATCTCTTTGGTAAAAATCACACGCTCTTCTTCGGCATTTGCGATTTGTTTTTCCTCTGCCATCTCATTTCTTCCTTTCCATAGCCGCAAACAGACTGCGCAAACGAATTCTGACCGCGCCTAAATTATTGATCTCGTCAATTTTGATTTGCGTATAGAGCTGATGATTGCGCTCCAATATATCTCTGACCTCGTCCGTCGTCACCGCGTCTAACCCGCAGCCAAAGCTCACTAACTGCACCAGATACATATTATCGTGGCTCGAGACATAATCTGCCGCATTATAAAGTCTCGCATGATACGTCCACTGATTCAAGACACCGCGGCGCTTCTTCTCATGCTCTAACGGCAAGCAGTCCTCGGAAATCACCACCGCGCCGAATTCGGCAATCATTTTGTCGATGCCGTGATTTATCTCCGGATCGATATGATACGGTCTGCCCGCCAAAACGATAATCGGCAGGTTTTCCTTTTGGGCATACTCGATCGCTTTCTGCCCGTACTCCATTAATTCCCTGCGGTAATGATCCTGCGCACTATACGCCGCCTCCACAGCCGCCTCGACCTCTTTTTTCGAGGTAATGCCGAACTTAGTCAAATATTCGCGCATCGCTTTGGTGAAATATTTGCGATTGTGCAGTCCGAAATAATCGTACATAAAATCGACATCCTTGAGCATTTTCATATTAGCACTCAAAACCTCGGGATAATACGCCACGACCGGACAGTTATAGTGATTATCGCTGATATGTTCGTCAAAATTGTACGGCAGGCACGGGTAGAAAATGCGTGTTTCGCCTTTTGCGAGCAAATATTCGATATGCCCGTGCATCAGTTTCGCCGGATAGCAAATCGTATCGCTGGGGACGGTGTGCTGTCCTTTAAGATAGATTTCCCTGCTGCCAAAGGGCGAGCGCACGACATTAAAGCCTAAATTAGTCCAAAAGGCATACCAGAAATGCCAGTTCTCATACATATTTAAACCCATAGGCAGTGCGATATTACCGCGCGGCGCGTCCTTTTTCGCCCCGCATTTGGCGATCAAGCTCAGTTTATGCTGATAAGCGTTAAAAACCTCTTTGTGCACGATGACGCCGTTATTAAGCGGCCTCTCGCAGCGGTTGCCGCTGATGAGCTCGCGCTCGTCACCGAAAGTATTGATCGCCAACTGGCAGTGGTTGCCGCAGTATTGGCAAACGCGGCTTGACGAAGTATGCCTGAAACTCGCTACTTCCTCCGCGGAAAGGACGTTTGATTTCTCTACAGAGCCCCCCTTTGCATATAGCGCCGCGCCGTATGCGCCCATAAGCCCCGAAATCGTCGGGCGCACGACCTCGACCTCAACTTCCTTTTCAAAGGCGCGCAAAATCGCGTCATTCAAAAACGTACCGCCCTGCACGACGATTTTTTTACCCAAATCGGCCTTGCTGTTGGCGCGGATGACCTTGTACAAAGCATTTTTAACTACACTGACCGAAAGACCAGCCGAAATATCCTCGATACTCACGCCCTCTTTTTGCGCCTGCTTGACCGAGGAATTCATAAAGACCGTACATCTGGAGCCTAAATCCACCGGAGCTTCAGCAAATAAACCAAGATTTGCGAAATCCTCAACCCCATAGCCCATTGATGTCGCAAAGGTCGAAATAAACGAGCCGCAGCCCGATGAACACGCCTCGTTTAAGAAAATGCTGTCGATCGCGCCTTGTTTGATTTTGAAACATTTGATATCCTGCCCGCCGATATCGATCAAAAACTCAACCTCAGGCATAAATTTCTGCGCCGCCGTCAAATGCGCCACCGTCTCAACTACCCCATAGTCCAGACGGAACGCCGTTTTAACCAATTCCTCACCGTAGCCGGTGGAGGCGCAGGCTTTGATTTTAATATTAGGATTAATTTTATAAATTTCCGCTAAGGCTTCTTTGACTATTTCCACCGCCATGCCGTTATTATCGCGGTAAACGCTGTACAAAAGCTCGCCTTTTTCGCCTACTACAGCTACTTTAACGGTAGTGGAACCGGAGTCGATGCCGATCGTGACGGGCTTATCATAGCCTGCAAGCGGTAATTCCGTAACTGTAGCTTTCGCGTGACGTGCGCAAAACTCGTTATATTCCGTTTTGTCCTTAAAAAGCGGCTCCAAATGGCTCTCGTAAGCTTTCTCCTCACCTGCATCTGCCAATCTTTGCAGTAATTCCGCTAAATCCGTTTCTTTTTCACGTTTCGCATAATACGCCGCGCCTAAAGCGACATAATATTGCGCATTTTCGGGAAACACCGCATTATCCGCATCCAAACCAAGCACTTCGACGAAACTTTCCTGCAAAGCAGGCATGAAAGTCAACGGTCCACCCAAAAACATGATGCGTCCGCTAAAATCACGCCCCTGTGCCAAGCCGCCGATCGTCTGGTTGACGACTGCATGAAAAATACTGGCAGCAATATCCTCTTTCGCCGCGCCTTGATTCAAAAGCGGCTGGATATCCGTTTTTGCAAATACCCCGCAGCGAGAGGCTATAGGATAGATGCGCGTATGTTTTTTTGCTAAATCATTCAGTTCCTCCAAGCTCACATCCAAAAGGATCGCCATTTGGTC
>QAKL01000074.1 GCA_003343815.1 Clostridiales bacterium | reverse complement strand
CCGTGACGATCTGCACATCAGCCGTATTATCAAGCGAACCGATATTTAAAATATCATATTGGATATCCTCGCCAATACACTCCAGCGCCCCGTCGGTAAAACGGTAAATATACAAATATTTCGTCCCGCCGATATTTACGCCAAAAAGCATCTCCTGCGCCTCGTCGTCATTATCCAAATCCACGACCTTGAAATAATCGACGCTCGTGCCGGAAAGAATCGTCTTATCGACAGGCTGCCACTCATCATCTGCATTTTTTTTGAAAATTACAAAGCCTAATTCATAGCCGCTGTCTTTTTTGATAAAAGCGACCAATTCATCCTCGCCGTCGCGATCAATATCGACAGTTTTATAGCTCATTTTATTATCCATTTGTAACGGCACGGTGAGATACTCGTCATTGCTGAGCCAATCGGAAATCACCTGTTTCAAATACACTTTTTCCTGTGTATTGGACGGTGCCTGAATCAAGCTGTCCGGAGAAAGTAATTCATATCTACAGCCACTCAAAATTAAAAGCAATAACACTAAAATAACTAATTTAGATTTATTGTGCAAGCTTTCCTCCTGCCTTTCTGAAAGTATTACAAAAGCGCAAAATAAACGCATATTAACATAATTTTTATTATAACACAAGAAGTCTCTCTTGGGTATAAGGATTTTGTAACTTTTTAGATATTTTTTCAAAAAAGACAATTTTTTCGCCAACTTCTTTTAGCGAAAATATTGTAAAATCCGCGATTTTGTGTTAAAATAAAATATTATAAATTTACCCAAGGGAGCAAAAAGCTATGTATGATGAAATTAAAGGCAATGCAAGCAAAGTCTCGCCTCAAGAAATAGATAAAGACATTTCAACCGGGCTCATTTTGACGCAAAAAAACGATATTCCTCACGATGACGAATGGTCGCACAAAATTTTAGCCCAAAAAGAAAAGCGCGCCCGGGAAATCCTTTCCGATCGCGAAGAGTTTGTCAAATTTTTAGTCAAAGTCAGCAATAAATTGGACAAATTAGAGGATACAGTCAGCCATAGCAATGTCAAAGGCGTAGAATTGGTCAATTTGCTTTTAAAATACACCAGTGCGTTTTTCTCCTTATTATCCGACTATCTGGACGGTCGCTATACCAATCTGCCCTACACGACGCTGTTAACGGTCGTCTGCGCGTTATTATACTTCATCTCGCCGGTCGATGTTATTCCGGATTTTATACCCATTGCGGGCTACGCCGATGATTTAGCTATAATTTTAAGCTGCGGCAAATTTATCAAAGACGATTTCCGCCGCTATATGCTGTGGCTGCACGAAAACCGCCGTGGAAATGCTAATTAATCTGTGAAAAAAGCTTGTCTGCTGACAAGCTTTTTTTATGTCTTGCACAGAGTGCAAGGCGGTATGCCGAATAAGGCAGGCGTTGTCTGCCGTTTCGGCGAAGCGGAAGATGGTTTTTAATGTTTTTTTGTTTTACAAAAACATATACCCTTTCAAAACCCCCTCATTTCCTTTATAAATAATAAAAAAATAAAATATCCGTTATTCTGCCATAATCTTGACCGTTATTGCAAAAAGTATTAAAATAATTAAATGTGCATTGTATAAAATTACAAATATTTCAAACAATTCTTAGGAGGATTTTTCATGTCTAATCAGCTCTTCATCCTATACGCTTTGGCGGGAGGATTATTTTTGCTGGCGTTCGCTTTTGCTATTTTAAGCGTAAAATCAGCTAAAATTAATTCCCTCGTTGTTAATTTTCTTTTGGCTATAGGAGCAGTTTTCGGGATCATCGGCAGTATCTCGCAGCTTTCAAGCGATACTGCCGAAGTGTCGCTTTTAAATTTAAGCAGCAATATCCCCAATTTTACCTTTACTGTAAGCGTCGATTATTTGAGCGCGTTTTTTCTTTTAGCGCTTAACCTACTTTTGTTGGCAGTAGCAATTTATACTCCGAAATATATGACGCACTATGAGGGTCACTACAGTCTTTCTTTATTTAATCTTTTAAACGCTGCTTTCGTATGTTCATTGTTTATAGTTTTCACTGCGCACAATCTCGTTAGTTTCTATATTTTCTGGGAAATAATGTCCGCAGTCAGCTACTTTTTGGCTAATTACGAACATGACATGAAAGAAACGCAAAAAGCCTCCACCACTTATATCATCATGACGCACATCGCAGCATCCTTTATGTTAATCGCTTTTTTAATTATATTCTACTACACCGGCTCGATGCTCCTGCCTGAAAACTTAACTTTTTTAGCGCAGCCGATGCAGGTTTTGCTGGCAGTCTTATTATTAATTGGCTTTGGCACCAAAGCGGGCTTGGTGCCCTTACACATCTGGCTGCCCCAGGCGCACCCTGCCGCGCCTTCTAATGTCAGCGCGCTGATGAGCGGTATCATGATTAAGACGGCGATTTACGGTTTTATCCGCTTCATCTTTATCCCACTTGCTTTACCGCTTTGGTTTAGCGTGATAATTTTGAGTATCGGCATTATTACGGCAATCAGCGGTATCGCTTATGCGGCGGTTGAAAATAACTACAAACGCCTCTTAGCATACTCCAGCATCGAAAATATCGGCATTATCACTACGGCGTTCGGCACTTCGTTGGTAGCTGCAGCTATCGACAGACCATATATCGCGGCATTAGCGTTAATGGCGGCGCTTTTTCATGCGCTTAATCATACTATCGTCAAAGGCGGGCTTTTCTTAAGCGCCGGCTGTATCCAGTACGCCACTCATACCAAGGAAATTCCCGATTTAGGCGGTTTAGCGAAAAAAATGCCTTACACCGCAGGTTGTGTGCTGATCTTATCTTTAGCAATCTCCGCGGTCGTGCCTTTTGCGACCTTTAGCAGCGAGTGGCTCAGCTACCAATCTTTGATTTCCTTAATCACCGCTACGACTCCGCTTTTAGATATTGTCTTAATTATCGTTATTGCGCTTTTAGCAATGACGGGTGCCTTAGCAGTGTTAACTTTTGTTAAATTTTTCGGCATTACGTTTTTAGGCACTGCGCGCAGCGAGCACGCCCGCGAGGCTCATGAAGCTCCGCTTTCCATGCGGATCAGCTTAACGATGCTTATCGCCGTTTTAGCGTTTAATTCCTTCTATCCGGCGTTTATCGTCAACATGCTTAATAAAACTATTTCAACTGTGACCACTCTCCCTGCGGTGACGACAAAATACGTTTACAATCTGCCGACCTACACCGACGGCATCACCATGGGCAATTACGACCCGGCAATTGTAATAATTTTGCTGGCTGTTTTGATTGCGTTTGCGGTAATTGGGCCGATGATTTTAGCAGGCAAGCTCACCAAGCGCTACTATAATACTTGGGACTGCGGTTTCACTCACCAGACGCCGAAAATGCAGTACTCCTCCACTGCATATGCCAACCCTATTTCGATTATCTTTAAAATTCTTTATCAGCCTGAGTTTAAATGCGGCAACGAAAACTTTAATCCCTATAATCGCACCAAGCTCACCTACGAGCAGCATATTACCAAACCGGTGGTGCGTTATCTTTATACTCCGCTGATTAATCTGCACAAAAAATTGTCGTTGTTTTTGACTGAGCATCTGCAAAACGGCTACATTCAGCAGTATTTATTATATATCATGCTGATTTTGTTAGCCTTTATTGCCTATAACAGTATACTTTAAGCGCCTACAAAGGAGATAAACCATGACGACATTTTTAACTTATACAGTTTTGCAAACTCTGTTAATGATTATTTTAGCGCCGTTGCCTACAGGAATCATCAAAAAAGTTAAAGCACGTTTTCAAAAACGCCGCGGCGCTTCGATTTTCCAGCCTTACTACGATATAATCAAACTTTTAAAGAAGCCGAGCGTGACTGTCTCGGAAACTGCTAGCAAAATATTTACAATCACGCCGTATATTTTACTCGGCTCTACTTTAGCGGCGGCTTCGTTTGTTCCCCTTACGACCAAAATTCCCGTTACTTTACCCGGTGACATCATCGTTATGATCTACACCTTGGCATTAGGCGGATTTTTTCTCACCTTGACGGCGCTGGATACCTCCAGTACCTTTGGCGGGATGGGAAGCAGTCGTGAGAATACTTTAACCTCGATTATCGAGCCAGCATTAATCATCGCCGCAGTCGCTTTAAGCGTTTACTATCATTCGACTAATTTACAAACTATCATGACCGCAAGCCTCCACTCCTCACCGCTCTCCGACGCGTTTCATCTGTTGCTTTTAATCGCGCTTTTCATGGTGACGATCGCTGAGACGGCGCGCATCCCGATCGATGATCCGTCGACGCATTTGGAATTAACGATGATTCACGAAGCGATGATTTTAGAGTACAGCGGCCGTCATTTGGGACTGATGGAATTATCGGCGTATTTAAAGCAAATGATTTACATTACCTTGATCGCCAATGTATTTTTCCCGCACGACCAATTCATCATGCAGACGGGCGTTACCGGCGTAATTTTAAGCTTAGCCGTTTTTGTGGTGAAAATTATCGTGATCAGCATTATTTTGGGATTAATCGAAACCAACACCGTTAAACTGCGTTTCTTCACTATTGCCAATTATGCCGCTTTAGCTGTCATTTTCAGCTTATTGGGCTTTATCTGCTTATATATCTTGAAATAGGAGGCAGACAAATGAATAATATTTACGATATTCTTTCTCTGATGCTTTTGACCTCAAGCATCGTTTTAATCACCAACAAACGGGCGCTCTCCTATATCCGTACCTTTCAGGTGCAGTCGATTATCATTATCGTAGGTGCGCTTATCATGTCGGCTAACAACCACCATATCGACCTTTTAATTGTCAGCGCCATTATGCTTTTTTTAAAGGTCATCTACATCCCGCGATATTTGCGCTCTACGCATAACAAAGTAAATCATGAGATTCACAAAGATTTTTACTTAAATATCCCGATTCTCTCCTTTATCGCCTGTCTTTTGGTGGCAATCGTTTATTTGACGATTTCAGGGATTCCTTTGATCAGCGCCAAAGACATCACCACACCTTTAACTTGTAATTTATCCATTATCTTTATCGGCTTACTTTTCATGATCAGCCGCAAAGACGCGATCGGACAAATCATCGGTTTTTTAGTTATCGAAAACGGGTTATTTTCTACCGCGCTCTTTACCACGCACGGTATGCCTTTAATTATTGATTTGGGTATATTTATCGACTTATTGACGGCGATTATCATCATGAGCATGATCGTCTTTCGGATCAATACCAGCTTTCAAAGCACCGACACCGATAAATTACACAACTTGAGAGGATAAAACCATGACAAACAATTTGATCTTTTTCCTGCCGTTTATTCCGCTTTTAAGTCTGCCTATATATATTGCTACCAGAAGCAATAAACTGCATCACGGAGCCAATTTATTGGTAAACGGCATCGTTTTGGCAATCAGTCTGTATCTGACTAAAGAAATACTTTCCGTGCATACTTTAACGAATCCTCGTTTTCACACCTATTTGGATCCGTTAAATACGCTCTTGTTGCTGATTACAGCATTTTTAAACTTTTTAATCAGCATTTACGCGGTTAATTATCTAAATGCCGATGTCAAACACGAAAAAATCACCAAACCCCGCATCCGCATTTACTACATCATGACCAATATTTTCACCTTTACGATGCTTTTAGCCCTAACCAGCGGCAATTTCGGCATCATGTGGATCGCGATCGAGGCGACGACTTTAGCCAGTGCGTTTTTAGTCGGCTTTTACAACAAACGCTCCTCCATCGAGGCGGCATGGAAATATATCATGATTTGCTCGGTAGGTATCGCCACCGCATTTTTAGGCGTTATCCTTTTGCATCTCTCATCTATCGATTGTTTAAACTCCGAGCAGTATCTTTACCTACCCGCATTAATCGACAATGCTACGGCTTTTGACACCGGTACCTTGCGTTTAGCGTTTGTCTTTGTCTTAATCGGTTTCGGCACCAAAGCCGGCTTGGCTCCGATGCACTCTTGGCTGCCCGGAGCACACAGTCAGTCGCCCTCGCCAATCAGCGCCTTATTATCGGGCGTGCTTTTAAACACCGCGCTTTATCCGATCATTCGCGTGATGAGTCTTTTAAATACCAATGCCGCCAGCTCCCGCTATACTACGCCTTTTCTCCTCACCTTGGCGATTTTATCTATCATGGCAGCGTTCTACTTCATTTTAAGCCAGCGCGAATACAAAAGTATGCTCGCCTACTCCAGTATCGAGCATATGGGGATTATCACCTTGGCTTTAGCGGTAAATACGCCGTTAGCTATTTACGGCGCATTATTACATCTGCTCAATCACTCGCTCACCAAAACGATGCTTTTCTTGACGACGGGCAATATTTTGCATATTTATCAATCCGGCGAAATCAAAAGTATCAAAGGATTGATCCGCACGGCTCCTTTTACCGGCTGGGTATTTATCTTGGGGCTTTTGGCGATTGCCGGTACGCCGCCGTTTTCAGTATTTGGCAGTGAGTTTACGATTTTGACAGCCATTTTCCAAAAAGGCAGCTTTTTATTAGGCGTCATATTAGCTGTCGTTTTGGCAGGAATTTTCGCCTCGATTATTTATACCGTTTCTCCCATGCTTTACGGCGAGGCTGCTGATAAATCCACGGTAACGCCCTTTAAAACTACAAGCGGCAACGGCGTCATCCTCCTGCTTTTGGTTTTGATCGTCATCATGGGCTTTAATACCCCGCAAGCTTTAGCCGAATTAATTTCCTTGGCTGAACAAACTATCCTGCCTTACTAAGAAAGGAGAAAACTATGTACGATTCCAAAGCTCATCTCGTGCCGTCTAAAACTTCTGTCGACGAGCTTTTAAAGCAAGTAAGCAAAATTAACAATCAAACAGGCACCGCGACCGAGATCCGCTATTTAAACGATAATGAAATATATTTAAACACTACCACTACTAATTTACGCAAAATAAACATGCTCCTCAACCGCTCGCACCGTCTGCCGTTGGTTAATTTATTTGCCAACGACGAACGCGCATTAAACGGGCATTTCACGCTGTATTATACCTATGCGCAGCATTTACTCAATAAATTTATCATCATAACTGTACCGATTACCGAGGACGATCCGACATTTCCTTCGATTACGCCGATCACTCCTGCCGCGGACAAATATGAGCGTGAGATCCGCGATTTATTTGCCTTGGAGCCGCTTGAGCACCCCAATCCCACCGATTTAATTTATCACGGGAATTGGCTTGATCACCCCGCGCATTTGCGCAAAGACGTGACCGATATGACCAAACCGCCCTTGCCTGCGGCGAAAGATGTCCCTGCACCGGAGTTAACTACCTTTAGCGATACTGATACCTATCAAATCCCCGTAGGCCCTATTCATGCGGGAGTCATCGAGCCCGGACATTTTCGCTTTACAGTCGCAGGCGAACCGATCATCAATCTGCAAACCAAGATGCACTACACCCACAAAGGCACTGAAAAGCTCGCCGAGCAAATGGATATTTACCGCGCTTTTTACCTCTCAGAGCGTATCAGCGGCGACGAAACCTTTGCCAATTCATTAGCATACTCCTTGGCTATCGAGAAAATCGCCCAAATAAACGTGCCTCTGCGCGCCCAGCATACGCGCATCGTTTTAGCCGAGTTGGAGAGAATCATCTCTCATTTCGGCGATTTAGCTGGTATCGCGGGCGATACGGCTAATTTATTTATCTCCTCGCAGTTTAATATGCTGCGTATCTGGGGCTATAATTTAGCACACTATTTAACCAACACGCGTTTCTTGCGCAGCTGCAATAAATTAGGCGGTATCCGTCAAGATTTCCTTTTGGGTAAAGAAAAAGGCGCGATCGAACAGTTAAATAATATTCGCAAGGAAATCATTGATACTGCCGAAATGTCCAATAACGATACGATGTTTTTAGATCGTTTGGAAAGTACGGGCGTTTTATACAGCCACGTCGCCTATGATTTAAACGCGACCGGCATCGCAGGACGAGCCTCGGGACTTGATTACGATGTGCGCAAAAATCACCCCTACTCCTCCTATGACAGTTTTAAATTCGGTATGCACCATTTGGACTGCGGCGATGTCAGCTGCCGCTTTAATCTGCGCTTAGAAGAGGCTCTTACATCGGTTAATCTTATGATTAACGTCATCGAAAATATGGCAGACGGCGATTTGTCTGTACCTTTGCCGGAAAAATTTCCAGCTTATCATTATGCCTACGGTATTACCGAGGCTGCCAGAGGCGAAAATATGCACTGGGTGATGACGGGCGAAAACAATATGATTTATCGCTACAAAATCCGCACCCCCTCCTACTGCAACTGGCTGGCTGTACCCTATGCCGTCAATACTAATCTGGTCACGGATTTCCCGTTAATCAATAAGAGCTTTAACCTCTCTTATTCCGGCAACGACCTTTAAAAAGGAGCTCTCACTATGCTGAAAAAATACGAAAAATTAATGAAATACCGCCGTCTGACCAATGATTATCCGAAAAAACCTGTCGATAATACGGGATACGTCGGCGCCCCGGCGATTAAAGGCGATATGTGCCAAAAATGTCATTTCTGCGCGCAAAATTGCCCGTCTCAAGCGATCACGATCGATGAAGCAGGATACCCCAATATTCACATTGACCAGTGCATTTACTGCAGTTTATGTGCAGAAATCTGCCCTACGCACGCGATGTATATGACCGAATCTTTCACAGACTGTGCCTGTACCAAAGCTGAATTATTGCGCAAACCGATAATTATCGACAAAGTGCCTGCACAAAGCAGCACCGAATTAGCGGAGGAATTAAAGAAAAAAATCCAGAAAACCCTGCACCGTTCCTTGCAAATTCGTGAGATAGATGCCGGCAGCTGCAACGGCTGCGATTACGAAGCCAATGCCATCATGAATCCGTTGAACGATTTAGAGCGTTTAGGCATTACTTTTGTTGCCTCGCCGCGTCACGCAGACATGCTTTTAGTCACAGGCCCGGTGACGCGCAATATGGAACGCGCCCTCTTGCAAGCGTACGAAGCTACGCCCGATCCGAAAATTGTTGTGGCTTTAGGCACCTGTGCTTTATCCGGCGGGATGTTCCGTTTCGGCTATGCCGCTGGTAGCGGTGTCGATACGGTAATTCCGGTCGATATGTATATCCCCGGCTGCCCTCCGCGCCCGCCGGCGATTATTTACGGTATCTTAAAAGCCGTCGACCGCAT
>QAKL01000138.1 GCA_003343815.1 Clostridiales bacterium | reverse complement strand
GATGTTTGCTATATTTTGCTGTAATACCTCTTGCAGTTTATCCTGCTCGCTTTGGAGGATATTTTGCAAACTGTTGGGATTGAGGACGTAACGGGTAAATAAAGTGCCTAAGGCTTGGGAAAAATCCGCCTGTCTTTTAGGAATGACGCCTTGGATGGCGCGGATATTGGCGACGGGCTTATATGGCCAAAAGAGACCTTTAACCGCGCCGCAGTTGGTGGTATAGCCTACCGCGCCGAATAAAGCTAATTTACCGCTCGCATAGGCGATATTTAAAGGATTAGCGAGTGCAAGAGATGCTGCGCCTGCGCCCAAGCCCGCTATCGCCCCCATGGCTGCGCCTAAATAATTAAGCGGCTTTAATTCGCGCCCCATAAAATCCTGTACTAATTGGCGTAAATCCTCATTACTCAAAGTATTCAAGCTTTTTTCTGCTAACGGCGCCAATCTGCCGGGGATTTGCGCTTGTAAAAATTCTTGTAAGTGAACACGCAAAGCAGGCAAAAGTTTTTCTGTATGCTCGGGAGTCAGGATAATGCCCAATAATTTTCCTAAGGAAAAATTGCCGATAAATGTGCCTGCTTGAGGAAGTTTTTGCATAATAAGTCCGCTTAGATAGCGGCTGATGATGTGCGCGAGCTGTTCATCGGACAAATCAAGCAGGGAGTTTGCGGCGATATTTTGCACTTTGCCTGCATAATCCGGGCAGATTTCTGCCAATGGCTTATCGGTTAAAGTATCAAACAGCAAGTTTAGACCTCGCGCTAAAAGCGAAGTTAAATTGCTTTCGGTCAAATATTTAGCCAAATTAAACTGTTTCATATCTGGCAAATGGATAAAATTCTTTAACGGTGCCGTAAGATAAGCGTTTATTTTAGCGCTGTGAGTAAATATTTCAGGCAAAAAGCAAAGGAGGAGTCCCTCGATTTGCGCGGCGGATATTTTAGCGGCCAAATCCGCTAAGCGTAAGCCTCCCCAAGGGCTGTCCTCAGCGCATAAATGCTCCAACAGCTGCGCGGAGGAGAGTGTTTCGGTCAAAAAAGTATGCGCTTTTTGTAAAAATTCTGCGGAAAATTCCTCGCCGTTACCCAAAAAATCGTGAATCAGCTTGCTGAGGATCGCGGAAATGCCCTCCTGCGTCGTTAAAGCTTCATTTATCGCCTGATCCAGCATTTGCACAAATAAAGGTTTATTGGTGGAAAGCCACTGTAAAAGCAGGCAGATTATTTCAGGCCATTGTTTTTCTAAAAAAATGAGCAGTATCGCGCGCACAGGCGGCATATTTAAAAGCTGATGCACATAAAGCGGCGATTTTTTTAATTCGTCATGGAGCGCAAAAGCAAAACTGGCAAATATCGGCCGCATTTGCGGCGAAGTAAGCCAGGATTGGATAGAGGCGGCATCATTTGGCGCAAAGGAAAAATATTCGGCGATAGAGCGCGCGCCGAGAGCTTCTATGATATTTTGCCACAGATTGCTTTGGGCGAAAGCTTTGTTAAAGTTAGCCAAAAGCTCGGGCTCGGATAAAATCCTGCGGCTGAGTTCAGCGGCGAAAATCTGAAGCTCCTTTTTAGCTTCGGCAGTATTTTCGCGCACTAAAAGCGGCGTATCATTTAAAACGGAAAGAGGCGCTTCTTTTAATGCGGGGATAAAGTATGTACGGAGTAATTGGGCGAAATCAGCCGCTAATTTAGGCAACAGACATTTTTCCAAAGAAGTATCGAGTGTTTGCTGAAATTGCGCGTCTTTGGCTAAAGAAGCCGCTTGCTCGTTTATATGCTGCGCCAAAACGCCGTTATCTAAATCGTTTAAGGTAACATCACTAAGCGCTTGGGGTAACTGAGCGCAGAAGGCAGCTATAGCGTCGCTGAGCGCCTGCTCGACCTCCTCACGGTGCAGAATTTCTGCTAAATCCGTAGGCGTGAGGATTTCCTCCTCCAAAAGCGCCGCGATTTCTTTGGTAAACTGCGCGCGTGTTTTTTCAATCGTGCCACCTGGTTTAAAAAGCGTCTTAATCGCGACATCATTGGTAATATATCCGGTTAATCCACCGAAAAAAATTTCTGTAAGTAAAGCAGCAATCATTTCAAAGCCCCCGCAAAAATAATAAAAAAAGCCTTGACCTTTCGGTCAATTTATTATATTATATCATAAGACGAAAGGAGAGTAAATCTCTTTTACACAATAATTTGGGGATGTACTGGCTTCGACGGGGGATGCGGTGGCTGTGGAAGCGAGTCGAGAAAGCGCCAAGCTCGTAAAATGACGCACCTAAATTTAAATGCTAACAATAATAGATTAGCTGTCGCTGCTTAATCAGTGACCTCTCTGCCCATGTATTCTGCGACGTGGGGTCAGAGAGTCGACCTGCAGAATACTTGCTTGGTAATTGAAGGATAGCTAAGCAGGGAAATTTATCTTTCTGGCTTTGAATGAGCTTGTTTGTGAGCGCAGGATAGGCGAGATCTAAAGCACAAACTACACTCGTAGAAACCGCAGTGGTCGCTCTTGCGGACAGGGGTTCGACTCCCCTCATCTCCATAAAAGCTCAGGTCAAAGACCTGGGCTTTTTAAATAGGGAGTCGAACGGGAGAGAGCCGCCGAGCGCATAGCGAGGGAAAAGGCGAACGACCCGGCGTGAAAGCGCCCGAAAATTTTTATGACAGATGGGATGGATTTGGGTTGAATTTAATGTGCAAATATAGAAAAAAGGCAGAGGGCGCGGAGCGACTCCCCTCATCTCCATAAAAATCTCAGGTCTTTTGACCTGAGATTTTTTTAATAGGGAGTCGAACGGGAGAGAGCCGCTGAGCGAATAGCGAAGAAAAAGGCGAACGACCCGGCGTGAAAGCGCCCGAAAATTTTTATGACAGATGGGATGGATTAGGGTTGAATTTAATGTGCAAATATAGAAAAAAGGCAGAGGGCGCGGAGCGACTCCCCTCATCTCCATAAAAAGACAAACGACGCAAACAAGATGTTTACGTCGTTTGTCTTTTTATGTTGCTTTTTCAAAAAAAGCATTGCTCAGTTCGTATCGGCGGCGATAGTCGTGTCAATGAGCGATTGCAAAGTTTCCTTTTGAGATTTTTCGGTGATGACACCTACGAGGGGCTCGCCTACGATGTTGCCGTTGCGGTCAATTACATAGGTGGTGGGGTAGGCGTATATATCTTCGACAAATTTTCCGGCCTCACTGGCGGAGTCGAAATACACATTTTGATAGGTAGCGCCTTTTTTCTCTAAAACACTTTTGGCATCGGAGATTTCCGTTTCGTCTCCGTCAAGAGTAGAGGCATTAATGCCGATAAGCGTACCTCCTTTATCAGCGAGCTCTTTATTCAAGGCATCCAGCTCGGCAAGCTCACTCACGCAGGGGCTGCAGGCAGTAAACCAAAAATTTACTACCGTGACGGCATTGGCGGAAAAAAGCTCGCTGCTTTTTACTTCGTTGCCGTCCAGGTCTTTACCCTCAAATGAGGGAAATTTTCCCATACTGTCGCTATTGGCGGACATACTCATACTGCTGTCGCTTTCCATGGAATTTTGAATTTCATCGGGATATTTTTCTTCCAGGACAGTCAGCTTGCTTTCAATGTCGCGGATTTTTTTGGCTTCGCTTTTAAGCAATTTTAACTCATCGGCAGTAAATTGATCCTTGGCGGCATCGATGGTGTCCAGCAGATAATCGCCGTAGTTTTTGCCGTCCTCGATCATGGACATGCCTTTATCCGCTTCGCGGTAAACCTTTTCCCACAGGTCGGTATTTTGCGATAAAATGGCATTTTCCTGTGCCATGAGGTCTTTATGCATGGCTACCGCTTCCTCGGCATTCTTTGGCTCGACAGTCGCTACATCGTCCTTGGCTCCGCAGGCGGCCAGAGTGCATATCAGCACAAGCATCAGCACAAGAGCTAAAATCTTTTTTGTGTTCATGTTTGTTCCTCCTTGTTTTTGAGCGGCATTTTTGCCGCAATTAATTTATCTTTACCGTCGCCAAAACCGTAGCGGAAGCGTACGGCATCGGCAGGACAGGTACGGATACATTTTCCGCAGCGAATACATTCGGGGTGGTTGGGAGCTTGGGTTATGTCCACATCCATCTTGCAGGCAGCGGCACATTTTCCGCAGGAGAGGCATTTATGGGGATTTACCTCTATTTGCAAAAGAGATAGTTTATTAAATAAAGCATAGAATGCACCCAAGGGACAGAGCCATTTGCAGAAGGGGCGGTAGAAAACTATGCTCAGCCCGATTATTATAAGCAGGATGCTTAGTTTCCAGGTAAAGAGCGAGCCGAGAGCCGCTCGAATACCGGAATTGGTAAGAGACAGAGGGATAGCGCCCTCCAGCACTCCTTGGGGGCAGAGGTATTTGCAAAAGAAAGGCTCGCCCATGCCGACATCGTTTACGAAAAATATCGGCAGGATAATCACCGTCAGTAAAAGGATAATATATTTGAGGTATGTCAGAGGCTTCAGCCTTTTGGTAGAGAGCTTTTTGGTCGGGATTTTGTGCAGCAATTCCTGAAACCAGCCGAACGGGCAAAGAAAACCGCAGATAAAGCGTCCCAGCAAAACTCCCAGCAGGATAAGAAATCCTGTGATGTAATAGGAGAAGCTGAATTTGGACGAGCCGACTACTGCTTGAAATGCGCCGATTGGGCAGGCAGCGGAGGCTGCGGGACAAGAATAGCAGTTTAGTCCCGGCACGCAAACGGTTTTTCCCGCACCGCGGTAAAGACCTCCTCGGAGGAAGTTCGGCAGATGAATGTTGGTTAATAAAGCGGCGCCCGCCTGAATAAAGCCGCGGCAATCGGCGAGCATTTGGGAGATGCTTGAAAATTTTTTAGCCAATGCCCACACACTCCAGACATAATTTCACAGCTTTGTTTAAGACCATGGTCGCCTCGCCACGGCTGATGCCGAAATAGAGCATGACCGTGCCGCAGACGAGCAGAGCGATTTGCAACAGAGTCTTTTTGGAATGAAGTAGTTTATTTACCGGATTCAACGCGGACACTCCTTTCTTTGAGCAGTTTTATTATAGCATATAAGATGTAAAAAATCAGCTCAGAATAAAATTTTAACGAAAACTTTATATTTCCGTGCTGTAACGAAATTGCTTAAAACAAAATGTCAAGCGAGGAGTGGGTTGGGGCATGGAGGACGAGAAGGATTGCTGATTTACAATAAAAAAGCCGCCGAGCGGAACAACGACTCTGCGGCTGCATAATACGATATCGGTTTAGGTGAGAAAAAATTTTCTGATTTTAGGCGGCTTATATCTTCGCAAATATTTAGCCTGTTGCGGAAAATAACAGCTTTTCAGCAATCGCTGAATTTTTCATACCAATTAAGCAAGGCGGATGGCTGTGAGGTATGCAGAGAATATTTGCCGTCGGTATGAGAAATATGGATAGGCTTTTGCAAAATTTTGGACAGTAAAGCATCGGTGAAGATTTTTTCCGTTTTGTCGCAAGCTGCAATTTTTCCTTGGTGCAAAAGCAAACAGCGGTCAAACTGCGGCATAATCTCATCAAGAGAGTGCGTGACATAAATTAGGGCGAGACTTTGCTCTTGACAGAGATATTCGATGGTTTCCCGCAGATAGCAGGCGGTCAAAATATCCAGTCCGGAAAAGGGCTCGTCCAGCAAAAGAAGCCGAGGCTGATTAAAGAGCGCGCGGGCGATCAAGACACATTGACGCTGACCTTTGGATAAAAGATGATAGGGATAGTGCATCTTTTGCTCTAAGCCCAAAGCACGCAATAATGATTTGGCTTTGATTATATCGCTGTCGGATATTTCTTCTTGGACGCCAAGGACGCCGTATTTGCCGCTTAAAACAATATTTAAAGCGATTTCGCGAGTGTAATAATGGTCAAAAAAAGAGCTGCTGACAAATCCTATTTGAGGACGCAGAGATAAGACATTATCTTGATCGGGAGATGTAGCGAATAATTGCAGCTCACCGTGGGTGTTGGCTTGATAAGCGCTTAAAATGCTCAAAAGCGTGGTCTTGCCGCTGCCGTTCAGGCCGAATAAAACCCAATGCTCGCCGGCATGTACCTGCCAGTTTATATCGTGTAAAATGTAGCGATTACCGGGGCGAAAGCCTAAATTGACAGCATTGATAAGCTCACTCATCGCCATCGCTCCTTTGCAGATGAAAGCCTTGGTTATCCAGTATGCCCCATTCTTTGCAACACCAGGCTAACATTTCACATACTTTGGCGACGTTCATTTTATACACATCAGAGTTGTCTTCCAAATCTGGATAGTAGTTAAATTCTACCGAATCAATAAAATCCTTGGCGACATCATAAATTTCCGGTGCAGTACCGTATTCGAGCTTGTTGCAATTCGGGCAATAAAGCTCCGCTCCGGCACCGCCGTATTTATTATAGACCCACATACGCACTTCCAAATGACTGCCGCAGGAACGGCAGCAGCAGATTTTGGCTCGCTGCTCCAGCATGAGTTGTCTGTTCATAAAGATCTCCTCCCTAAGAACAGTATAACGGGTTCAAGAAAAATTTACTATCAACAAACCTTTTACAATTAAATAATAATGTAAGTTTTTCTTTGACAAAAAACATTGTGCGAAAATAACGTAAAGAACTTGTTAAAAAATCTGATTTATGATAAAATTTATTATAATATTATGATGAAAAGAGCTGTCCGAAAATATTGATAAAATTATTGATAAGGAGGAGATTTTTTTGAAAATAGATCAGCTGTATTATTGCTTGAAAACAGCAGAAACGCAATCATTAACAAAAGCGGCGGAGCTTCTTTATACCTCCAAACAAAATATCGGAGAAATGATTACTTCTTTGGAAAATGAGTTAGGCGTGAAAATTTTTAATCGCTCTTCCAAAGGGATGTTTTTGACGGCGGACGGGGAAAAGGTGATCGAGTATGCCGGAGAAATGATTGAAATATACGAAAAAATGTGCAGCCTGAAAAATAATAAGAAGCAGTATATGCTTACTACAAGCAGCAGATTAAATGCGATTGTTTTGCCGAAAATTTTTGAAAGTATTCGGGAAAATTTGCCTGATGTGCAAGTGAGCATTTCGGATAAGGGCAATATGGAGAAAAATATAGAGGATTTGTACAACGGAAAAACCGATTTGTTGCTGCTTGACGATTCCAGAAAAAGAAATGTCCAATTATATCAAAATAACGCGCATTATGCCAAAAAACTGGATTTTATCCATTTGTGTGAGGACAAGGTTGTTTTGGTAGCGCACAGCTTTTTGGGGATTGAGACGTACTCGGATTTGCTGAAAAAACAGGTAGCGATTGTAAATTATGAAAATTACGGTAACAGCAGCAAGGGGATTCTCGGCTTGAATGAAAATGAGTACCCGATTATTACGGTATCCACATATGAGATGTATAAAACCATGATTGACAGTGCCTTGGCAGTTGGCTTGTCAACGGAGCTTTTATTGCGCAATCAGCCGTGGCGCTATTCGGAGGATATTTTATATTTAAAAAACGATATAGGCTTGGCCGATGTATACAGTAATATTTATTTAATAGTGAATAAGGATTGCGAAAGCGATAAAAATATTCAGCAAATTATTCAAATTATTAAAGCAGTGGTAGCTGCCGCAATGGAAAAATAAATTTGCCGCTGTGGGATAATGCTAAAGTGAACTACAGAAAATAACAAAGACTCATCAAGGCAGAAATGTCGGTGAGTCTTTGTTATTTTTTTCGCAGGCAGTCAAGCATTAGCGGACATGGGTATGGAGACGTCAGCTTTTTTCTGATATACATTCAATAAAATGATGATATATAATTTATATACAGACAAACGGTATAATTTTAATGCCAAATTGATGCAGGTTGTTAAATTATACTGTAAAAAAACCATTTACAAATTTTTAAGGAGGTTCTAGTATGACAAAGAAAAGAGCGATGATGCTGGGCTTGGATGGCGCAGACCCGATGGTAATCAAAAGAATGATAGGCGAGGGGAAATTGCCTCATTTTAAAGCTTTTTTAGAGCAAGGTGCGGCTCATGAATCCTTGGGCATGTTAGGTGTTAATCCGACGGTAACACCGCCTAACTGGGCAAGTATGGCTACCGGCAACTGGCCGAGAACACATGGGGTAACGGACTTTTTCTCTCATACCTTGGGAGATCAATTGGATATGTTCCAAATGAATTGGGACTCCAGACTGGTCGCCTCGGAGATGATTTGGGAAGCATTTGAAAGAGGCGGGAAAAAGTCGGTTATGTTAAATTACTGCGAGTCGTGGCCGCCGCGTGTCGAGGGAACCAAGAATATTTTTATTGACGGTACCAGTGCGACTCCTTTTCAAAGGGATTTGGTAGACTTCCAAAAGGTTGCTGAGTTTTCCGTCGATGAGGGGAAAATAAGATATTTTCCGCATTATGTGGATATTACCGATGTCGGCGACTGCATTGTTTACAGCGACCAGCTGGAAGCTATGGCGACAGAAGGCAAAAAAGCCGAATTTGAGGCATCGGGTAAGGCGACAAAAAGCGGTGCTACCATGGCAGGATTTTCTTCACGTCCCGGTGTAGAGTTAATCAAAACCGATTATCCTGAGGTCACCAATACTCCGCCGCCGATTAAATTCCCGACCAATGTAGTTATTGACAGTATGAAAGACGCCGGCGGTGAGGCTGCGTCGCTGGCTGCTTCCTCCGATGTTATTTATTCGCCGTTTAAATTGGCGGAAAACTGGAAAGGCGAGGTGCCGGCGGGAGCAATGGAAGGCACTATCATTATGAATAGCGGCTTGGAGCGGCGTTATGTGTTGATTAGCGCTTCTAACGGCAAGGATTATGATACTGTCCAGGTATTTGGCAAAAAGGATATGGCGACCTTGCTGGGTACTGCCGTAAACGGGGATAATCCGTGGAGTGATTTTATTTTTGACAAATTTACCATTAACGAAGAAAAGAAAACGGTTGCTTACCGTATTCGTATCTTGGATATTGACCCTAAAGGGCAAAAGGCTAAAATTTTTATTGCCCAAGGCTTAAATATGGAATCAGAGGCCTACTTCTATCCGCGCGAAATCCTAGAGGAATTTTGGTCTAAAGTAGGTCCTGTCGCCAGTATGGCCAGCTACGGTCGCTATGAGGAGCAGGCGGATCAGGTTACGATGGAATCCTTTGCGGAGATTTATGAGTGGCACAAAAGAGCTACGGACTTTTTACTGAAAGAAAAAATGCCCGATTGGGATTTATTCTATCTGCATATTCACGGAGTTGACTCGGTTAACCATTGGTATATCAGCGAGTCTATCCCCGGAGGACATCCGGAATGGGAACGCATCAAAAAAGATTGCATGGAGAGAATATATGAAATTTCCGATGATTTGATCGGCTATTATATGCAATATTTAGATGATAATACCACGCTTATCATTACCTCCGACCACGGTGCTATCCCTCATGCTCCCGGCTATCACAATCCCGGATTAGGCGAGATGGCGGCCATCACACCGAAGGTTATGATGGAATTGGGCTTATGCGAAGTTTATCGCAATGAAAAAGGTAAATTAAAAATTGATTGGAGCAAAACTGTTGCCGTGGCTCAGCGCTCCGCACATGTGTATATTAACTTAAAGGGACGTGATCCCGAGGGTATTGTCGAGCCGGAGGATTATGAAAAGACTGTACAGGATGTCATCAGTAAGCTGTATAGTTATCGCGATCCGAAGACTGGCGACCGCATTATTTCGTTCTGCTTGACCAGAGAGGAAATGGAAGCTATCGGCATGGGCGGTCCTCGCTGCGGTGATATTTTCTTCCAGGTTACGCACAATTATTGCATGGAGCACTCAAACTGCATGAGTCATGTGACCAATTATGACCACAGCTTATTATGCTTGTGCATGATGGCCGGCGGCGATGTGAAAAAGGGTGTAACGCTGCATCGTCCGGTGCGCTTGGTTGATATCGCTCCGACTATCAGCTATTTGTGCGAAGCACCGATGCCGCAAGATGTTGAGGGAAGTATCATTTATCAAGCTATTAATCGCCAATATTAAAATAAACGGATATTTGCAAAGAAGCCGTGAGTACAGAGGCTTCTTTTCAAATAATATTGCAGAAAATATAAAGAGCGATTTGAGTAGGGGGGTAGTAAAATGGCAACGCAAACAAAAAATACGTCGATGAAAAAAGCGATTCACACCGTTATCGGGTTAGCAATAATTTTCTTTTTCGGATTTATTCCCGCACCTGCGCCGATTACTCCTTTCGGAATGAAAGCCTTGGGATTATTTATCGGTACGGTGTATTTATGGATTTCAGTGGATTTATTATGGCCCAGTTTATTTGCTGTGGTAATGTATTCGGTTATTGGTTATACCAACATCAGCGGTGCAGTAGCTATGTCGTTGGGAAATGATACCTTTTGGCAAGCGATTTTAATGATGGCTGTGTTGGGAGTTATGGGAGAGAGCGGCGTTATTGACCATGTGGTCAGTGCGATGATGGGGATGAAAATCTTAAAAGGTCGTCCATGGCTGTTTAGCTTCGTATTTTTCCTGATAATAGTTATCGCCTGCATTTTAACCACTTCGTTGTTGGCAGTTTTGTTGAGCTTTCAGATGCTGACGTCGGTTCGTGATGCCTCCGGACTGAAAAACGGAGATAAATATTTGCATTTGATGGCAATAGGCGGCGTTTTTATCGGTGCTATGGGTGGTTGTATCGTTCCGTTTAGAGGACTGATGCTTTATTTAATTAATATTTTAGCCCGCTCTGGCTTTACGGGCTTGGACTTTTTATCGTTTATGTTAATGTCTATTCCGACGGTGCTTATGTTCATCGTGGTGTTCTTATTAATGATGCGCTTTATTTTCCGTTGTGATGTTAGCAAAATAAGAGATTTCGACCCGACAATTTTCAAAAAGAATTTAGGACCGCTGAATAAAAGACAGATATCGTTAATCGCGGTATTTGCGGCGTATTTACTGACCTTGACCTTTGCGCCTTATTTGCCGAAGGGCTCTTGGTTAGCGGAATTATACTCTAAAGCAGGCGTTGCCGGTACGGCTATCGTGCTATTTTGCTTATGCCATATTATTCATGTTGACGGCAAGCCTATCGGCAATTTCCAGCAGGTTGTGCATACCATACCGTGGGGTATGATGTTTATGATTGCGGTCGCGATGAGTATTTCCAATGTATTATTGAGTGAAGACGGCGGTATAAAGCAATGGATGATGGTCAATTTGCAGCCGTTATTCGCCGGCAAGAGTCCGATTGTCTTTTCGGCGATGTTTGTAGCGATAGCTATTATCCTGACCAATTTATCCAACAATATGGTAGTGGCTTTTATCTTTGTGCCTTTGGCAATCGCCTTTAATTCGGTAGAGCCGATAGCCTTGTTTACTACGGTATCTTTATTATGCTTTGCCGTAAACTTTGCGCTGGTTTTGCCCTCGGGCTCGCCGACTGCTGCGATGCTGTTCTCGCATGAGTTTATTGATAATAAGCGCGGCAGACATTTCTTGTATACCATTACGACCTGTGTGCTGGGCTTCTTGGTGATGATGCTGGTCAGTTACCCGTTAGGCATGTTCTTTATGGGTAATTAAGCTTGATTGAGGCTTGATAAAAGAAAATATCAGCAAAAAAAATACTTGCCTGAATATATTCAGGCAAGTATTTTTTATACTTTCGCTAATGCTTCATATAAATAGTCATTCAGCACCTTGATATAGGTGCCCTTCATGCCCAGAAAGCGGGCATCAATCACGCCGGCACTTTCCAATTTGCGCAGAGCATTGACAATTACCGAGCGAGTCAGTTTGTATTCTTCGGCTAATTTACTGGCAATCAAAAAGCCCTCGCTGCCATTGATTTCGCCGAAAATATATTTGACGGCTTCTAATTCGGAATAGGATAAGACCTCCAGGGCTAATTGCACGACATTTTTCTTACGCGCTTCCGTTTCGGCTTTGCGATTAATCATGCGCAAAAGCTGCACCGCCGAAATAGCCGCGCCGTATTCACCCAGAATAATTTCCTCGCTGTCAAAGCCTTTCTTGCTTCGGCTGTAAACGACTGTTCCGATGCGCTCGTCCATATTGTTAATCGGCATAATCATCAAATAACGTCCGTCATGCGCAATATTGCCGGTGCTTTGGGTATAGCGATAGATAAAGCTCATGCTTTCCTCGCTAAGCTTTCCGTTTTTTACTTCGTCAAAATCAAAAGCGCAGTTTTGGCTGTCATCACGATAGGCTAAAAGCTTGTCCTGTTTATCGACGATATAGACAGCGGAGGAGAGCATGGCTTGCAAATGCTCTGCCGTAT